>CAZEWD010000270.1:0-4401 GCA_964515725.1 uncultured Binatia bacterium (SeqCode) | reverse complement strand
TGGGTTCAGTACCTGCCGGATATTTGCAAGATGCTCGGCTGCGGAACGGATATCTGGGCGTGCGGCATCCGTATCCGTCGTCTGGACATCGAAATAAGGAACGCGCGTGTCCAGCATCTTGCCCCACTCATTGGCATGGGAAAGTGCAAACACGCTGCCGGTGCCGTCAAGGGTACAGGCAATCACGACGACAGCATCGCCCTCGGGCTGCGAGATCGACATAGAACGACGGGTTGGCAAGATTGTGGGATACATAAGCGCCTCGATCCTGGTTGTGTCAGGCCCACGCATTGCGCGCGTGATCCGTTGCCGTCGCACGGAATACCGATTTGATCGCGCCGTGCAAAGAAAGTAGTTGTTCCTCTAGTTTGCCCATCTCTACCGGCATCTGGCCTTGGACGTAATGATCCGTGTCGATGATCGCGTGCTCACGGGGTTCCTTGATCTCGAACTGCGGCGCCACCATCAATCCAGTAGGAAGCATGTCCGGCGGGAAGCCCAGAGGTGCGATTGCACGATACACTCTGACGACCAGCGTCCCTTTTGCCACGAGCGGAAGGGTGCCGGTGGTGAATACGGTTTCGGTCAGTGCGTATTGGCGGGGCGCATCAAAGTCAATGCCATGCAGTCCACCAACCAGATACTGCTCCGTGCTTTCTCCAGCGCGCGGCAGGACGGCATTCAGATAGCGCAACCCCAGCCGACTGACATGATCGAGCGCAACGGCAGCGTGCACCGCCGTCAGGCCACGCAACAATTCAGGAATGAAGTCCTTGTGTGTCTGATAATGGGTCGTGTGGTAGGTGATCGTCGAAGGCCTGAGAATGAAGCCTGCCGTCCGGTCACTGCGTGTCATCAACCAAGACACCGCCTGCTGGATTTGTGGCTCCTGTGCTTGCCCCGGTACGACCAGTTGCATGATTTGCTGCGTATCAAACAGCGGATACCCCTCACGCCGCAGCCGGTCCTGGATCAGATCGACGTACTTCGCCATCGCAGCAATGGGATTGAAGTGCGCCTGCGCCAACGCGTAGTAGACAGGCGCATTTGACATCTTCTCGCTCACAGTTCGCTTCGGTTCTCTCATGTTTGGCAGCCTTGTTCTCGGTTTACACTATGGTTGACAGTTACGCCATGAGTTGATGGGAATAATTCCTCACACGAGGAGTGCAGTCTGGACACCTGTACGATGTTCGAGTGTTTTCTGATTGTCGGATTACGGATGGGCTGGGAGCGTCGCGGGCCGCAAATGGGCCAGGCGACGCGGGCGGGATTCACGGCGAGGACAGGACACTCAGATCAAGGACAGAATCCAGTCATCAAACATTCCATCGAGTTTGTCCTTGATGATTGTGGGTGGGTGGGGTACCCCCCTCATCCCTCCCTATCCCCCAAAAGTGATTTTTGGGGGATAGGGGATTTTGAGGGTTTTGCTCGGGAACAGATGTCAGAGTCTGCTCGATGGGCAGTGCACTTCCAGTGGAAACGAGACATCACCATCGCTGCAAACACCAGCAAGGGCGGCCTCACACGGTTGACGCTCCAGGGCTCCGTCACTAGATGCGGGCAATCGAGGTTGCCGTGTTTGCTTCTGATGCCGTGACGCGAGGAATCCGTGTGCAGGTGCGCTCTTTCTTTGTGCCAGAGCGTTCCAATGTGGAGCAGCAACAGTGGTTTTTCATCTATGAGGTGGGGATTTCGAACGAGGGCACGGAAGCGGCCCAGTTGATCAGCCGCCATTGGATCATCACCGATGCCGACGGCCACGTCGAGCATGTCAGGGGTGCCGGCGTGGTGGGAGAACAGCCGCTGCTCGCACCCGGAGAAACGTTCCGGTACACGTCTGCATGCCCGCTGCGCACGCCGGTCGGCACGATGCATGGCACCTACGAGATGGTGACCGGCAGCGGTGAGAGGTTCAACGTCGAAATCGCGCCGTTCACACTTGGCCAGCCGGACGTGATTCACTGATCGATTTCCTTTGCCCGTCAGATGTCACGTGGCGGCCAACGTGCTCCACTGCCACGCGGACCAGCTCTTCCGAATCGACGCCGGTTGTCGAGAGGATGCCGCTCTGGCGTAATCTCTTTCGACGGCAATTGAACAAGTTGCGCCGTTCGTACTAGAGGCGTGGCATGGATCGAGCTCTTCCGGCAGAGGCAAGTGGTCTGGCAGACACTCGGCAGCGGCTGGCTGGCCGCCGTATCCTCATCGTGGGTGCCGGGTCGCGCGCCTGTTCCGACGCCGATGCGCCGCCGGGCAACGGACGCGCCATGGCCGTGCTGGCCGCCCGCGAAGGCGCACAGGTGGCCTGCGTCGACAGGGATGAGGAGGCCCTGCGCCCGACGATCGCCTGGATCGAGCGGGAGGGTGGCCGGGCGGACAGCATCCTTGCCGATGTCGTATCACCCGAGGCTTGTGAGTCTCTTGTCGGTGAGGCGCATTCGCGTCTGGGCGGTCTCGATGGCGTAGTTTTGAACGTCGGCATTGGCGCTGGAATGGGCCTCGAGGGGACCACCGCGGAGATCTGGGATTTCGTTTTCTCCGTCAACTTGCGTTCGCATTTCCTGATCGCTCGAGCTGCCTTGCCCATGATGGCGGACGGGGGCTCCCTGGTGTTCGTTTCGTCTGTGGCTGGTCTCATTCCCGGGAGTCGCATCCCGTCCTACGACTCGTCGAAGGCGGGGTTGTTTGGTCTTGCCCGGCATGTGGCTCTCGAAGGTGCGCGCCGCTGTATTCGCGCCAATGTCGTGGTGCCCGGACTGATCGATACGCCGCTCGGGCGTTTTGCCACGAGTGGCCGTCCCTCTCGCGCCCGGACCCCCGTCCCTCTGGGCCGTCAGGGTACTGCGTGGGAAGTCGCGTACGCGACCGTGTTTCTCCTGTCGAATGAGGCAAGCTACATCACCGGCCAGGAACTGATCGTCGACGGCGGTCTCAGTTCGTTGCTGCAACCGGCATAGGGACAAAAGACTGCACGATGCCGGACTCCGAACGCCGGAATCGCTTGTGTGGGAGGTGAAATGGCGCGTCTTCCTTACGTAGATCCGAAAACGGCTCCGCCGCATGTGCGGGATGCCTTCGAGCGTCTGCCCGTGCAACTCAACATTTTCCGGATGATGGCGCATGCAGAGACGAACTTCCGGCCTTTGTTGCGTCTGGGCGCATCCATCCTCGGTGACCAGAAACTCAGCCCCAGATTACGTGAACTGGCCATCTTGCAGGTGGCAAGACTTTCTCCCGCCGAATACGAATGGATCCAGCATGTTCCGATTGGCAAAGCAGCCGGACTGAGCCACGAACAAATTGCCGCACTCGAACGTGGCGAGACGGAAAGCCCCCTCTTCGATCCGGTGGAACAGTTGGTGTTGCGCTTTACCACCGAAGTCGTGCGCGATGTCCGTGCCAGCGATTCGGCGTTCTCGGAAATGCAGGCGCACTTCTCTCCCCAGGAGATCGTCGAGCTGATCCTTGCCATTGGCTACTACATGACGATGGCGCGCCTGATGGAGACGACCGGCATCGATATCGAAGCGGCAGGCGGGAAGAAGATCATTGAGAGATTGAAGAGGTAACCTGGTCCGCCTCTCGCGACTCTGGTTGCACTTGCGCGGGCGATGTTCTTTACGGCAGCCCATGATTGCGTGTCTCGATCTGGAAGGCGTCCTGGTTCCTGAGATCTGGATCAACGTCGCGGAGCGAACGGGGATCAGTGAATTGCGTCGGACGACGCGAGACGAACCGGACTACGATAAACTGATGCGACGCCGCCTGGAGATTCTGGCAGAGAACGATCTGAAACTGACGGATATCCAGCAGGTCATCCGTACGATGCGTCCACTCGATGGCGCACCGGAATTTCTGGATTGGCTCCGCGAAAGATTCCAGGTGCTCATTCTGTCCGACACGTTCGAGCAGTTTGCTCAGCCTCTGATGGCGCAGCTCGGCTATCCCACACTGTTCTGCAACTCGCTGGTTGTCGATGCCGAGCAGCGGGTGTGCGATTACACGATTCGGATCCGTGACGGGAAACGCAAAGCGGTCATGGCCCTGAAGTTACTGAACTTCGAGGTGGTGGCTGCGGGTGATTCCTACAATGATACGACAATGTTGAAGGAAGCGGATCACGGCATCCTGTTTTGCCCGCCCGACAACGTGGTCCGGGAATTTCCGCAGTTCCCGGTGACGCGCAACTACGACGAATTACGCCGCGCGTTTGCTCAGGCGGCCGGCCTCGTGTGATCCGATCGTTGGTGTTGGTTACCGGCTGGACACCACTTCACATGGTGCCCAGCCGGTAGTCCTGACTGCCGTCGCTATCGGCGTCGATGGATCTGAGACAGATTCAGTTCGTATTCGCCGCAGCGTAGGCGTGATCGGCCTGGAAGAAGCTGACGGCGA
>CAZEWD010000269.1:0-4416 GCA_964515725.1 uncultured Binatia bacterium (SeqCode) | reverse complement strand
GATGCTGTAGCGCTCCATTTCTGCCACCGCCTGTTCTACCAGAGCGCCACCACGGATCGTCTTGGGATTCACCGTCATCAATTCGGCAGCGCGTGCCGTCCGGATATCCGGCAACCTCTCCAGCGCCCGGCGCAGGTCTCCATCGGTAATGACCCCGGCCAGTACGCCGTTGCGTCTCACGACACCTGTGACACCGAGACGCTTGTGAGTGATCTGCATGAGGGTTTCCTGGAACGGCGTATCGAGTTGCACGAGAGGCAACTCATCACCCGCGCCGCCCCAACGCGCCTGCCGGATGCAGGATGGCAAAATCGTCGGGCCCAAATCCTTTCCGCAGCAACAAAGCGACCGCCACGGCGTCGCCCAACGCCAGGGCAACGGTCGTACTCGCCGTCGGCGCCAACCCGAGAGGACATGCCTCCTCCGAGACGCTCCCATCGAGGACCACATCCGCAGCACGGGCCAGAGTCGACCGGAGCCCACCCGTCAGCGCAACCAGAGGCAGACGCAGGCGCTTCACCAGTGGCAACAGGCGGGTTACCTCGTCCGTCTCGCCGCTGTAGGACACAGCCAACACCACATCCCCTCGCGTGAACATGCCCGCATCACCGTGTGTCGCCTCTGCCGCATGCAAAAACACCGCAGGAGTTCCCGTGCTGGCCAGTGTCGCGGCAATTTTACGGCAGACCAGACCCGACTTGCCCAGGCCGGTGACGACGATCTTCCCTTTGCAGGTAGCCAGCAGATCGATACACCGCTCGAACGATGCATCGAGTCGCTCCGCTGCCAGGCGAACCGCATCGGCTTCAATCACCAGACCCCGCCGCGCACGGAGCAGGTCCTCGCTGGTCTGTACCCGCCGGGTCCGGCGCGGACGCTCAGGCTTGCTTGCTGATGGCATCGATCCGTTTCAATTCGGACAGCAGAGATTCGAGATCGGTCAGAGCAAAGGAATTGGGACCGTCACTCAAAGCTGCAGCAGGGTCTTCGTGGACTTCCAGAAACACGGCATCGACTCCGACGGCAACAGCTCCACGTGCCAGGGCTCGGATGAACTGCCTCTGCCCTCCCGATGCGCTCCCCTGCCCTCCCGGTAACTGGACGCTGTGCCCAGCGTCGTACACGACGGGGAATCCGAAATCAGCCAGCACCGCCAGAGAGCGCATATCGACAACGAGATTATTGTATCCGAACGTGTAGCCGCGCTCTGTCACCAGCAGATCGCGATTCCCCGTACTTGCAAGCTTCTCCAGAACCGGACCCATATCCCAGGGCGCGACAAACTGCCCTTTCTTCACGTTGACGGGTTTACCCGCCGCCGCCACGTCGAGCAGGAAATCCGTCTGCCGTACGAGAAACGCCGGAGTCTGAAGGAGATCTACCACTTCAGCCGCAATCTTTGCCTGCCCAGTCTCGTGAATATCGGTTGTGACCGGAACACCCACCTCACTCTTGACCGCACGCAGAATCTCCAGCCCCTCATGCAGGCCCGGCCCGCGATACGACCCGAGCGACGTGCGGTTCGCCTTGTCAAAGGAAGACTTGAAGATGAAAGGCACACCCACCCGGTCTGTGATCTTACGGATGGCAGCGGCATGACGTAGAGCGCTCTCGCGGCTTTCGATCACACAAGGACCACCAATGAACGTGAAGCCTGCCCCGCCACCAATGTGCAGGGAATCAACGGTGACCACCACACTCATCGACGCCTCAGCGTACCGCCGACAGGAGCGGAGTCTGCTGACGCTCCGTCTTGTGCTGCAGGACCGCCTTGATGAACCCTTTGAACAACGGATGGACATCCGTCGGGCGTGATTTGAACTCCGGGTGAAACTGGCTGGCGAGGAAAAACGGATGCTCTGCAATCTCCACGATCTCGACCAGCGATTCATCCGGTGACAGGCCACTCAGGACCAGTCCCCGTTCGGTGAGTTGCTCGCGATAGGCGTTGTTGAATTCGTAACGATGACGGTGCCGCTCACTGATACGGCGTTTACCGTAAAGGCGCTGGGCTACCGAATTTTCCTTCAGGATACAGTCATACGCCCCAAGGCGCATCGTGCCGCCCTTCTGTGTCAGTTGCCGCTGGTCCGTCATCATATGAATTACCGGATGCGGCGTCTTCTCATCGACTTCCGTCGAATTGGCCCCTTCGAGACCACAGACGTTCCGGGCAAATTCGATGACCGCCATTTGCATTCCAAAGCAGATCCCGAAGAACGGCACCTTTTCCTCACGCGCAAACCGGACCGCCGTGATCTTTCCCTCCGTACCACGTGGCCCAAACCCCATGGGCACGAGAATGCCGTCTGCATCGTTCACCTCGGGCGGCAATCCGTCCCCTTCGATCTTCTCCGAATCCACATAATCGATTTCGACCCGGCACTCATTCGCAATCCCGCCGTGGACCAGCGCCTCGTGGAGACTCTTGTAGGAATCTGCCAGATCGACGTACTTGCCGACCATGGCGATACGGACGGTTTCTTTGGGATGCTTTACGGTATTCACGACCTTCGACCAACGCGACAGGTTGGGTCCCCCGGTCCACATGTTGAGTTTGTCCGCGATGCGCTCGTCGAGCCCTTCTTCATGGAAAAGAAGTGGCACCTCATATATGCTTTCCACATCGCGCGCCGTGATCACCGAGTTCTCTTCCACGTTACAGAAATGGGCGATCTTCGCCTTGATCTTGCGGTCGATCGGCCGATCCGTGCGGCAGAGAAGGATATCCGGTTGAATCCCGAGACCGGTCAGTTCCTTGACACTGTGCTGCGTCGGTTTGGTCTTCACCTCGCCGGCCGTGCTGATGAAGGGGAGCAGTGTGAGGTGGACGTACAAGACATCGTCGCGCCCGAGATCCCAGCGGAACTGTCGGATGGCCTCAAGAAACGGCAGACTTTCGATGTCACCGACGGTGCCACCCACCTCACCGATGAGAATATCGAACCCCTCCGCCGCCTCCAGGATACGGCGCTTGATCTCGTCGGTGATGTGCGGGATGACCTGCACGGTACCACCGAGGTATTCACCGCGCCGTTCGTTATCGATGACCCGGTCGTACACCTGGCCCGTCGTGAAGTTGTTCTTCTGTGTCATCCGTGTCGAGAGAAATCGCTCGTAGTGACCCAGGTCGAGATCCGTTTCCGCCCCGTCGTCCGTGACGAACACTTCGCCATGCTGGAACGGACTCATCGTTCCCGGATCCACATTGATGTACGGGTCCATCTTGCAGATCGTCACTCGCAGTCCACGGCTTTCGAGCAGGGCACCGATCGATGCGGAGGCCAGTCCCTTTCCGAGGGATGAAACGACGCCTCCGGTCACGAAGATGAACTTGGTCCGTTGTCCTTCTCTGGCCATCGCCCCCTCCTAACTTGCTGCGGCGCGTGCCCGCGCCAGATCCTCAGCCGTATCCACTTCGATCCCCACACCCCTCGTTGTTTCTGCGACACGAATCCGAAATCCACACTCCAACACACGTAATTGTTCGAGCTTTTCCGCCTGTTCGAGCGGGGTCGGTGCAAGTGTGGTGAGACGAAGCAGAAATTCCCGCCGGTAGACGTATAAACCGATATGTTTGTACCCCAGGACACCACCCGTCACACCTTCACGCCAATAGGGCAGTGGGCTACGTGAAAAATAAAGCGCATAGCCCTCCTGATCCGTCACGACCTTCACCACGTTCGGATTTTGCATGCCCTCGCTGTCATAGAGTGGTGTTTTCACCGTCGACATCGGCAGACTCGGTTCTGCGACGAGCAGCCGCACCGCATCTTCTACCATGAGTGGTTCGAGAAAAGGCAGATCTCCCTGGATATTCACGATGATTTCCGCATCCAGACCCACTGCCACCTCGGCAATACGGTCTGTCCCCGACGGATGCGACGAACGGGTCATCATCGCTTCACCCCCGAAACTTCGGACCACCGTCGCAATCCGCTCATCGTCGGTCGCGACGAGCACGTGATCCAGCCCTGACACGGCTGAAGCACGTTCATAAACGCGCTGGATCATCGGTTTTCCTGCAATGTCGGCAAGCGGCTTACCGGGGAGACGGGTGGACTCAAAACGCGCGGGAATGACGGCGACAATTGGCGAGCCCATGGGGAGTTCCGTACCTGGAGCTGAAACGGGGTACGACCGCCTCGTATAGCAACGGCCCCTCCCAAAGCAAACGCAGGAACAGTTCCAATGCCGCGCTCCTATTCATCCCGGACCAGCACCTCGGCGACGTGTTTCCTTTTTCCCCCGTTGCCGCTAAGCAGCGCGCCATTGTGCGCTACCGACAATCGCTCATCCCGACGTTGAAACAGGATCCTGCAGATGCCGAGGTCATCAGTCATCGATTGATGGTGCGTGCCGGCATGATCCGGCAGGTGGCCCGCGGCATCTATGATTTTCTGCCGCTCGGTCTGA
>CAZEWD010000268.1:0-4472 GCA_964515725.1 uncultured Binatia bacterium (SeqCode) | reverse complement strand
GACCAGTGTCGGCACCAGCATGCTGGGACCCTGACCGAGAAGTTCTCCGGGGGCCTGCGCCTTGCGAAACTCCTCCGAGACGATCACGGACTTCAGCGGGTCGAACGGCTGCTCGCTGCCGCCGTAGCGCTTGGGCACCGAGCGGTAGAGATAGCCTCGTTCGATGGCTTTGAGACGGAGGTGCGTGGCGCGTTCGTCCGTCCGGATGACGGAGCCCAGGCCCATCGAGAGAAGGGTTGGGGGCGGACCACTGCTGCGATCAGCATCCGTCCAGTGCTCCGTGAGAAACTCTCTCACTTCGGTTCGGAACGCCTCGTACTCGGCGCTGTAGTTGAGATCCATGTCGGCTCCTTCGTATCGTGTGCGGCGAGTCGGATACCCCGTGCTGTAAACCGGGGCAAGGGAAAGTGGACACGAGCATAGTCCAGAGGCAAAAAAAGAGGCGGCACGCGATCGCGTGCCGCCTCTCCTCGTCCTGGCTGCGTTCTCGGGACGATTATTGTCCGAAGAACTGCACGACAATGGCGATATCGCCCGTGGTCTCCTGATCCGCCGCAGGGAAAGAACCCACCACGGACAGACCACTCACGTTCGGCGGAGTGGCAGAGAGCTTCTCGCAGCTTGCCGGGGCGCCAGTGGCGCACACCGGGCCGATATCGAAATCCGGATCGTCGTTCGCTTCAAGGATCGAGGCGCAGGCCGTGCCGGTGGTAAACGGCAGGGTTTGCGGTGTTCCCCGTTTATCCGCAGGATCGGCATCCGAACAGAATTCCGGGGTGCACTTGCCCACAGATGTGCCGATCGAAACGCTGTTCAAGAAGCGGATGGAGCCCGCAGGACCTTCGCCCTCGATGGTGTACTCCACGGGGCTGGCAGGAACGCCAGGCTCTCCCTGGGCATTCTGCACGAGCGACACGTTGATACCGGAGATGCCGTTGCAGCCGATTTTTCCGGAAGCGGAAATGCCCGGCGAATGGACGTAGGCACACGGCTTGTCAGCAGGGCATGCTTTTGCGCCACTGAAACCTTCAGTGCAGGAATCCGTGATCGAACCGTCTGCGTCGAAAACGGTCCCGCAGGTCTTGATGGGCACACCGCGCACACAGGCGCAGGCCAGCGTGCTCACAGGAATTTGCGGAAAGACCACGGATGCAGCCGGAATCACGAACGGAATGACGCCATCCTTCTGTTTTCCGATCACGAGCGTCTGTGTGCCTGTCATCGGCAGGGGAATGGTGAGAGGATCGCCATTGACCACTGCACCGCTGGTGCCCGGTCTGATGCCCAGCCCCTGGACAACGCCAGGGATGAGGTCGAAAGGCACGTTGGTTTCGCTCGTGCAGTTGGCGGCACAACCGTCACCGCCATTCGGGCGACAACGAATGCATTCAGCCCCCGGACAGTCGGCGTCACTTGCACAACTGGTACCGATCTTGTCGCCGTCGGTACAGACGCCATTCCCAATGCAGTCCGACTGCGACGTGCACGCCGCGCCGGCATTGCTACCGCCCACGCAGAGGCCGCCGTCATCGCAATCTTCCCCTGCATCGACCTTGCCGTCGCCACACACTCCCTCGGTCACCACGGGGCAACCGTTCAGAGCATTGTTCACGGCCTGGATGATTTCGTCCACCGTGATGGAACCATCGCCGTTCGCATCACCAGCCCTGCACTCCGAAAGTGGGGCCACTTCGAGAGAAATGTTCACCATCCGGATGATTTCATCGACCGTTACCTCTCCGCCCCCGTCGCAGTCACCGACGCAAGCTGCTTGTGCACCGACCGGGTTCATCCCGACGAGTGCAACGAATGCCGCCACTGCGGCACCGTGCTGCCACTTCCATTGTCCCGTTTTCCTCATCGCGTCTCTCCTTCTTCCTGGATAGGTTGCGCCAGGCCGATTCCGGCCGGCAATCATTAGGAGATCCGCAGATACCCTGATCGCGGACTCCGGCTTGTGCGAGTACGTTTGTCTCATTTGCAGGACTCGACTGCAACATTTGCAACAAGTCGGATGGCGTCGTCAAGCCTGCATTCACTCCTGTGGGGAATTTGCACCACCGGCTGGGAGGCGATAGCGTTCCGTCGATGGCCGTTCCCGCGATGATCCGACCTCCCGACAGAAGGGTGATCCTCGCCTGGCTCGGTATCGCAGGTGTGGCCGTGTGGACCTACGCCCCGGTCTTTCAGGTCTATTTTCTGAACGAGGATTTCACCTGGCTCTGGCGTTGCCGAATCAGGTCGGGGCTGTCGTGGTGGGATGTTCTGACGCGCGATGTCATGTCGGGCATTTATTCGTGGCGTCCCCTGGTGCAGTTCTCGATGGCGCTCAACGAGTGGTTGAGTGGCCTGGATCCTACCTCCTATCGCCTCGAGACCCTCGTCTGGCACCTCGTTGCAACGGCGGAAATCCTTCTCATCGGACGGCAGGTTTCGGGGCTGTTGGCTGGAATCGTGGCCGCTGCTCTGTTTGCGGTCCACCCGTTACAGGTGGAATCTCTGGCATGGACCTGCGCTCGTGGAGGTCCGATGGCCGTGACGTTTTGTTGTGCAACCGTCCTTGCACATCTCGCATGGCGCCAGAGGCGTATTTCCGGGGTTGGTGTCCTTGTACCGTTCGTCTGTGCACTTGGCACGCAGGAAACCGCAGTGATGATGATTCCGATCCTCGGAGCAGCGGATTTTGTCTGGGGCAGGTCTCAGCGCTCACGGCGGGAAGGGGTGAGTCTCTACGCGGGCCTCCTGCTCGTCGTCTTTCTTGCGGCCGCGAGCCGTGCTGCACGTAGCCCCGCGGGCGTCCTGGTTCCCCTGGGAGGTGTCACAGCCCTGGTTCCGCGGCTTGTGGCGATGGCCGGAAAACTGCGAGATTCGGCGGGGATGATGTGTACCACCGGGGCCGGCACCGGTTTGCTCATCCTCGCCGGATTGGCCTGTGCGGCGCTCTGGAGATGGAAGCGAGGTCATCCGGCGGCGATCTGGGGAGCAATCTGGATGTTGGTGGCGCTTGCTCCGTATCTCACTTTCCTGTTCGGTCCGTTTCCACGATATTTCCCTCTTCCCCTGGTGGGTTTGGGAATTCTCGTGGGAGATGTCATGGCGGGATTCCGGGGCCCTGGCCTGGCCTCAGGACGTCGGATGGAGCGTTGGGCTGTGACCGCGGTTGTTCTGGCCTGGATGTGCTGGGCTGCCTTCCTGTCGAGATCAGCGCTCGAGCCGTTCAAGGAACGAAGCGATCTGACCCGGCGTTTTCTGGCGGAGGTCCAGCGACTGGTGCCCGATCCGCAAAAGGATGCCACGTTCGCATTTTATCGTGTGGGTGAGTTGCGGGTACACGGACAGGTGTTTGTCTTCGGTCTCGAGGATGCCATCCGTACTGTCTACAGAGATGGGACTCTGCGTGTGGAGTTCCCCGAACTGGGGAAAGGGAAGGGAGCGACCTATCACCTCCTATACGATGCGGGACACCTGCAACGACTGTTTCTTTGATTGGCCGATTGGGATGGTGTGAACGACGATGCGCAGATACCGCCGATATCTGCTGGCCCTGGTGGCGATGGCTTCGATCGCCATAGTGGCCTGGCGACCATTCCTGACAGAAGTGGGTTCGTTCCTCATCGTACGTGACGTACCCGTAGCAGCCGATGCCATTGTCGTGTTGTCCGGCTCGCTTCCTGATCGAATTCTCGAAGCCGTCGATTTGTATCATGCAGGCTATGCACCCCGGATTTTCCTGACGCGTGAACCGCTACTACCCGGATTCGAGACGTTACGTGCCCGTGGTGTAGCGCTTCCGGAACATCATGAACAAAACCGGGCGATTGCCACGGAACTGGGTGTGCCGGCTTCGGCCATTACGGTTCTTGAACCACGCACGTCGAGTACACTTGCTGAGGCACAGGCCGTGGTTTCGGAATTGCGGGCATACCGGATCGGACACATCCTTCTCGTCACATCGAATGCCCATGCGCGACGGGCGCGACTGATTTTCGAATCGGTTGCCCGAGGAGATCCCCGGGTAACGATCTGTCCATCCCGCCATGATCCCTTTGCAGCCGGCACCTGGTGGCACCACCGGGGATTCGTGCGTCGTGTGATCATCGAATATGAAAAATTGATTGCCTTCCTGTTGCTGGACCGCTGGCGCCTGTAGTGTCCAACGGAGACCGGTCTGAAAGAATGCACGGTGAGGCGAACTTGCCAGAGGTAGGGAGGAGACGAATATGGCGCCGCGATCGGAGGTAATACCCATCTATCTGCGTGTGGTCCCAGCCGACATTGCGCACATCAAGTCACTCTTTGAATCCTACGAAGAGGTGGGGATCGTTCGCACGGTCGACCGGCAGGTAGCGGTGATCGTCCTCCTGACCATGCGCGACTTTCTGGCGGATGCGCGTGCGCTGATCGCTGAAATCACGGCCGAATTGGACTGTGTGGAAATCCCGCGGCCGAGTGAGGAACGGGATGACTGGTTG
>CAZEWD010000267.1:0-4487 GCA_964515725.1 uncultured Binatia bacterium (SeqCode) | reverse complement strand
CAACGCTGCCAGCATGTCACGCAGGTGAGCTTCAATGGCTGGAATGCTCTCGGGAGTCACACCGAGAAACGGCAGGGTACCCTTCATTCGAGTCGCAAAGCTCTCGGCAGTTTGTGGGTCCCCACTTGCCGCGGCGAAGTCCTGGCGTGCCTGTGCTTCGCTTTCCGGAAAGCTCCAGCGATAATGCATTGCTGGGAGCACGCAGAACTCGTCCGCATAGACTTCCAACAGGTAGGCCGTCACTTGTTGTAGTGGTGTGGCTGGGTAAACGGCGGGTTGCGGAAATCTCTTTTCCAGAACATCGAGGATCTCGCTCGTATCCTGCAGAGCCTCGTCCTCCGGTGTAATCACGACAGGAATGAACCCAAGTCCGGTGCGTCGTTTGATCTCCCGGTAGATGTCTGGCGATGGATCGATCTCCTCGTAGGGGATGCCTTTGAAACGGAAGATTGGTCTCACCTTGGCAGAGAAGTAGGACGGACGGGCGGCGTAGAATAGGAAGGGTTTCGCCATGGGACTCTGCTTTTACCAGCCTTTTGAACCGGAACAACCACTCGCCTTCCGGGCACACGGCCCGTCTTGGGAAGCGGCAACCCAGGAAAGCGCATCACAAAGTGAAACAGGCCCGATCTGTCCCCGGGGCACCTCCTTCCGGTTTTCCTCCGTTGGCAAGCCGTCCTCCACAGACTATTCAGCAGCGGATGATTCGAAGATCCGCCACCCGATCCTTTACGCTCAGCCTGCTCTTTTCCCTGCTCACGGCCCCAGCCATCGCGGCTTCTGACCCCGCTCTACCGGCAGTCCTACAGAAACTTGCAGCAGCAAAGTCGAGTTTTTCCACAGCCCGCAAAACCTTGCCTCCGGTGGTGGCAGAACAGACCGAGCAATTGGAAATCCAGAATTTCGTGCAGTACACGCTCGACAACGGCGCCTTGCATCTCTTCGTGAGTCCTCCGCCCCGTGGGGGTAACATCTTTGCCGTACTCGTAGACACACGCATGCCTGCGTACGCTGATTTCAGTTCACTCCCCATCAGCACCGACTACCATGTCGAGCACGATGGGCCATTCGTAGCCGTTGTGCCATTACGACCGATTTCTACCGAGGTGTTCGACCGCCTGAAGTCGCGCACCTGGACAGAGGAGGAACTGGAGAAGGAACTCGGAGCGCCCAGCTTCCGCAGTCGCGTCTTCGGGTTCAATTGGAAGCGCCTTGACTGGGTCCCTCAAGGACTCGCGTTCATCGGAGACCGGAAGAAAGAAGGGGATCCCTACCAATTCCAGATCGAATCCGATGCATCTCCGACCGAAGACGACCTGGGGTTTCTGCTCCCTCCCCTATCGAGTGTGACGGATCTGACCTACGCTGATGTGCTCAAGCGAAACACCTCCGATCTGGCACGCCGCATTCTCGAGCAGCGCCAGCAAATCGAATCGGCGCTTGCACAGGGAAAACCATCTCCAGATACACGTTCCACGATCGGCGTCATCAACTTCGACGGCTTGCGCTATGCGGATGAATTCGTCATCCGCAAGCGATCCGGACCGGAACGGCGCATTCCTGCTGGCGAACATGTCATCTCCTATCTCTGGCTCGACCCAAAAACCGTTGTTTTTGAATTGAGTCTCCCTGTCGACACGCGTCATTTCTATGCCCTCGACACCGAGACCGGTAAGCGCCACGAAATCGGCACTTTCGAATGTTCCGTGTTGCCGGGGGAATGTATCGTCGAGCGTGGCACCACTCCGCCGGATACGTTCTGGTTCAAGACGAAGGACGGCGCGGCACACGAGATCAAGGTGAGGCGGAAGTAGCCCCACGACTTGTCCCACAGGAAAGGACCTTCATGGAGCGCGCATCTCGCAATGTTCGGCTCGGGCTCACCCTGCCCATTGGCGGAGCACAGCATGCCGTAGCGCTGGCTCGCCATGCACGGACCCACGGCTACGAGGAAATCTGGCTTGCCGAAGTAAACGGTGGCGACAGTTATGCCCTGGGCGGAGCGCTGGCGGTCGGGGCACCAGAGATGCGCATCGGTACCGCTGTCGTTCCAGCCCAAACGCGCACACCATTCGTTCATGCGATGGCTGCACTGTCACTGAACCAGCTCACGAACGGCAATTTCATTCTGGGCCTCGGCCTCTCGTCGCCCAACATCGTGCAGGACTGGGGCGGCCAGCCGTATGATCAACCCATCCAGCGGATGCGCGAGCACGTGAATGTTCTGCGGGCCATGCTGAGCGGACAGAAGGTTGATTTCGTTGGAAAAACCCTATCGACACGTAAATTCCGCCTCGGCGGTGTCCCTATCGGAGAGATTCCCATCTATCTGGGCGCGCTCAACGAACAAATGCTGCTCCTGACCGGTGAATTGTGCGACGGCGTCATTCTCAACATGGTTCCCGAACACTCCTTGCCACAGATCCTGCGTGTAGTGCGGCGCGGAGCAGAATCGGCCGGCCGGGATCCGGGGCAAATCGAAGTCGTATCGCGGCTTCACGTGCTGCTCACCGAGGACGAAGCCATGGGTCGAAACCTCATCCGCAACGTCTTCGGCGCGTACGCCGCAACTCCGGGATACAATCGCTGTTTTGAGTGGATCGGCTTTAGCCAGGAAGCACGTCAGATTCGTGAAAGTTTTGCCAAAGGGGATCGCACGGGGGTAGCGGACGCCGTCAGCGACGACCTCTGTGACGCGATGGCAATCATCGGTAATGCAGAAAAAGTTCGGGCACGCGTTCGTGCCTACGCCGAACAGGGCATCGATGTGTGTGTGATCAACCCGATCGCCGACCCATCCTCCGCTCCCGACCTCCTTGCAACGATCAGCGGTTGTCTCGACGGCCTCGATCTACGCCAAAGCGGAGTGTTGCGAGCCACACGTTGAATTGCTCAGTCGCCAGTCTGCCATTCGAGATTTGTCTCCACAGATCCGTCACGCAGGATCCAGCGTTCTCAGCCTTACCGCGGTGCCATGGTACGCAGCAGGTGTTCCGTCAGTTCGAACGGCATTCCGGTGGGCAGATTCATCAGCACTGAGCCCACACCGTTGGCGTACCACTCATCGAGCCGTGCCCGGCAGTGATCAGCGGGACCACAGATAGCGATGTGATCGATCAATTCGTCGCTGACCGCGGCAGTCGCCTCGGAACGTCTGCCGGTATTGTACAACTCGCGTACCAGATCGGCATTTTCCTTGAAGCCGTAGCGACAAAACAAAGCGTGATAATAAACGCCCATACCGCCAATGTAGAAGGCAACTGCCGGCTTCAGAAGAGAGCGGGCTGCCGCCACGTCGTCCATCGGAATCACACCGGCAAAAGGCGCCAACTCCACCTCGTTCGGATCACGTCCTACGGAACGCGCACCTTCCGCGATCAGGGCAAGACCGTCGCGATAATGCTTGTAGGGCCAGAAAGTCGGCACCCAGCCATCCGCCACCCGTCCGATTTCTCGAATCGCTTTCTCCTGGAGGGAAGCGATATAGATGGGGATGTCGGGTCGTAGGGGTTTCATCTCCAATTTGAATGGCCGGGTTTCGAAGAGGGTGCTCGTATCGGGACGCAGTCGTTCACCGCGCCACAGAGTCCGAAGAATACCCACCGTCTCACGCAGCCGTGTCAGCGGCTTTTCGTAGGGTACGCCGTGAAAATTCTCGACCACCTTCTTGCCGCTGGTGCCAAGTCCCAGGATGACTCGGCCCTCGGAGATTTCGACTGAAGATGTTGACGATTCCGGTCGCCAGCTTGATGCGCCGGGTATGGACCGCAATCTCCGTCAACAATTGGAACTGTTCATAGGCCCAAGCCTCCGGAACCCAGATCGAATCGTATCCGAGGTCCTCAGCCAACTGTGCCGCACGGATGACGCTTTTGCGTTCGTAATTCTTCCAGAAGGGAACAATGCCGATTTTCCTACCCATGTATTCTCCCGTATCACGGTATTCGGCGACCCGATCTAGCCGGCAGGACGCCGGGAAGAAAGCGAGACGCGAAGGGGTTCCGTATTTTGCCGATCAAATCCCGGTTGTCTGCAGATTCAATCCTCGCCCAATTCTTACCGGGAAGGTTGGCCACCTATGAACTCGTTCAGCTCCAGGACGAGCCGTGCAATCCCCGCTGTCCCCGCCATGGGAGCCAGAGTACGGCGGTGCGAATTATGAATCGAGCCTTCAATCCACCAGGTGTTCGGGATTTTCGATGTCTGATGGTTTGCAGTCCGGCGGAGTCGTAATCGGATTGCAACGGGCGGGCAGACCACCGGGAATGGTAGCCGAGTATCCTGTGCTCCAGCGCGGATCAGGCACCGGGTAGTCGGTACTGATCCACTGGGCTCCGCTCTCGAGTGCCTTGTCACGGGGAACGGTATCGCCCGTTTGGGCCTCGACGGTATCGCCGTCCGCCCTTGTGCGGACAACAAAGCCCTGTGCCACAGCCGCCTGGATCAGAGCAAAATCATCGATGGAGCTGTTGAGCTTGATGAAGGCA
>CAZEWD010000266.1:571-4513 GCA_964515725.1 uncultured Binatia bacterium (SeqCode) | reverse complement strand
TCGGGCCGCTATACACTCCTGCGCGAGGCAGCCCGTTTTGTGGATCCACACACGGTCGAACTCGCCAGTGGCACGCAGTTCACCGCCGACAGATTCCTGATCGCCACCGGCTCCCGTGCATCGACGCCCCCCGTACCCGGACTGAACACCACACCCGCCTGGACAAGCGACGACGTGCTCGACCTGGATTTTGTGCCGGAGAGCGTGATCGTGCTCGGCGGCGGAATCGTTGCCTGCGAGCTCTCCCAGTTCCTGCGCCGCATCGGCTCGCGCGTGGTGCTTGTGCAACGCAGTCCCCATATTCTTCGCGATCACTCGACAGAGGCGAGCGCGATCCTGCAGCAATCGTTTCGAGACGAAGGCATCGAACTGCTTGCCGGAACCCAGCTGCAATCCATCCAAGGGGATCAAAGCCAGGTGAGCGTCACCTTCATTCACCAGGGCAGGAAGCTGACCCGGCGGGCGCGCCACCTTTTCAACGCACTGGGCCGCTCACCGGTTGTCGACGGTCTCAACCTTGCGGCCGCCGGCGTGGAGCTGTCGGAGACGGGCCGGATACGGGTCAATCGCTGGCAGCAGACGACCCGGCCCCATATCTATGCCGGCGGGGATGTCACAGGTCCCAACGATATCGTGCACCTCGCCGTGGCGCAGGGGGAATTGTCCGCCCGGCATGCCTTCGGCGTGAAGGGATTGAAGCCGCCCGATCCGCGCCTATTGCTCAACGTGGTCTTCACGGATCCCGCCCTCGCCACCCTCGGCTATCGCGACGACGAGCTGAAAAAACGCCGCCAGCCCTATCTGAGCGCAAGCTATCCTTTCGACGATCATGGCAAGTCGATCCTGATGGAAGCGCACCGCGGCTACGTCAAGATATCGGCCGAGCCGGAGAAGGGCCGCATCCTGGGTGTCGAGGTCGTCGGCCGCGACGCCGGAGAACTGATCCACTGCTTCAGCGGTCCCCTCGCGATGAATGCCACCGTCTTCGATCTCCTGAAGGCTCCATGGTATCACCCAACCCTGGCCGAGATCTTCACCTATCCGCTCGAGGAAATTGCGGAAATGGTACGGCGCTAGCCGCTTCGCGTGTCCACGGTCGTCGAGTTCCAGAACGTCACCAAACGCTACGGCGAGGGTCCCCTGATCCTCGACGGGATCTCCTTTCGTGCCGAAGAGGGAGACTTCATTTCATTGATTGGTCCCAGCGGTTGCGGCAAGTCGACCTTGCTCAAGCTCATCGCCGGACTGAGCCCTTGTTCAAGCGGATCGCTGACAATCCGCGGTGTGCCGAGGTCGGAAGCCGCCGACGAGCTGGCCGTTGTCTTCCAGGAACCCACTCTCCTTCCCTGGTTGACCGCGCAAGAGAACGTGGAATTGCCGCTTCGCCTGCGCGGCATTTCCGTCGACCAGCGGCGTGCAACCGCGACCCGCCTGCTGTCCCTGGTGGGACTCTCCGAACGCACCCGGTATTTTCCGAGACAGCTTTCGGGGGGGCAGAAGATGCGCGTGTCGATTGCGCGGGCGCTGACGCTTTCCCCGACGGTCCTACTGCTCGACGAGCCGTTCGGCGCACTGGATGAAATGACCCGCAACCATCTCAACGAGGAATTGCTGGCTCTGCGCGAGCAGAACGCATGGACCGCATTCTTCGTCACCCATTCCGTGGCCGAGGCGGTATTCCTGTCCAACCGCGTCCTGATAATGGGCACCGCCCCCGGACGCATCTGTCGCGAGATCCATGTCGATCTGCCCCATCCTCGAACCGAGGAAACGCGCCAATCGAAGGTCTATCAGCAATTGGTTGCCGAAACATCAAGATTCCTCCGATCCGTCGAGGAAGGGCGGCTCTAGCCGAATTCGCCCATGTCGAAGAAAACCCTGGCCTTCATCCTTCCGATCCTCTCGGGCGCACTCTTCATCGCTTTGTGGTACGCATTGCGCGGGATGATCTCGGACGACCGCAAGTTCCTTCTGCCGTCACCCGATCAGATTCTCCACGCCTTCATCGAGAACAAACATGCCCTTTGGAACTCGACGCTGAATACCACCCAGGGCGCCCTGCTCGGCTTCTCCGCCGCCGTGGCCATCAGCACCCTTCTCGCAATCGTGCTGTCCCTTTCACCGCTGATTCGCGCCAGCCTCTACCCCTATCTGATGATGCTGCAGATGACACCCGTCATCGTGCTCGCACCCATCATCATCCAGTGGGCACGGCCCGGACTCCCAAGCGTTTCGGTCATCACCTTCCTGATTTGCTTTTTCCCGATGGTGGTCAGCACGACCCAGGGATTGATCTCCGTGGACCGCAACCTGGTGGATCTTTTCACCATGTGCCGTGCCAGCCGCCGCCAGGAGATGTTCCTCCTTCGGCTACCCGCAGCGATGCCATACTTCTTCACCGGACTGCGCATTGCCGCGACACTGGGGCCGATCGGCGCGATTGTCGGGGACTTTACGGCCGGCAGTTCCGCCGGCGACGGCGGAGGGCTGGGATTTCAGGCAATCATCTACAGTTCACAGTTGAAGATGCCCGCTCTCTTCGCCACCGCCCTGATCGGCTGCCTGCTCGGTTTCATCTTTGTCGCCGTCGCCATTTGGCTGAGTTGGTGGTCGATGCACGCTTGGCATGATTCTTACAGCCATCGCGATATCTGAGCCGCCTCCATGCACTTTCGCACCTTTGCCTTTTTGCTCGTTCTTTCCGCCGTCATGCTTGCCGGTTGCGGGCAGGGGCAATCCTCACGCGGCGAAGCAGCCGCAACTGTTCCACCGGTCCGGATTCGATTTCAAACCGACTGGTTTCCCGAAGCCGAACACGGCGGTTTTTTCCAGGCCCTCGCCAGCGGCTATTACCGGGACGCCGGACTCGATGTTGAAATCCTCAGCGGCGGCCCCGGTGTCACCGTCGCCCAACGGATGATCGCCGGCACGGCCGACGTGGGCATGAGCCGGAGCGACGACGTTGTCCTCTTCATTCAGGACGGGAAACCCTTCACGCTCATCGGTGTGACCTTGCAGCATGACCCGCAAGCGATCCTGATGCATGAGGAAAATCCCGTCTCAACCTTCAAGGATCTCGACGGCAAGACCATCATGGCGGTCCCCGGCTCGGCGTGGATCAACCACCTGAAATCCCGCTACCAAATCGATTTCTCCATCCTGCCTTCCAACTTCGGCATCGCGCAGTTCATGGCAGACAAGAATTTCATCCAGCAGTGTTTCATCAGCAGCGAACCGTATTATGTACGCAAGAACGGAGCGCGCCCCAAGACCCTGCTCATCTCCGAATCCGGCTTTGATCCCTACCGCGTTTACATGGCCACCCGCGGTTTTGCACGGCAGAATGCGGCCGCCCTGAAGGCTTTCGTCGAGGCATCGAATAGAGGCTGGGCGGACTTCATCACCCGAGACCCCAAGCCCGCGTTCGATCTCATCCTATCCCGCAACCCACAGATGACCCTGGATTTCCTTGAATACGGACGCCAGACTCTCATGGACAATCATCTCGTCGCCGGTTACGCGGAACGGGGCGAAAAAGTGGGACGGATTTCGCGCAGGCGGATGCAGGAGCAACTCCACACGCTGGTGGAACTGAAGCTTCTTCCCCATACCGTTCCCTTGGAGGAGATCGTCGCGGTGGCGATCGCGGGGGACTCGCTCTCGGATTGACTCCCCGTGGCCTCTTCCGGAACGGGCGGAGCTCAAGGGAGCTCGTATAACCGGAGACCGCTCCTGACGCCCCCTGCGAACTCACCGTCAACGCGTCCGGCGCTTCGAGGTCCTTGATCAGCGACATGTAGACGTTCGATGACGTCGGGTTGCGCGGGCAGGCCACGATCTCTGCGCACGGCGGTGCTCCGGCGGCGCCGGAACGATGACGATTCCACGCCAAGATCACGGCATTCGCGTCATAAGGTGTGCCGTCCGAGAACTTCACGTTCG
>CAZEWD010000266.1:0-561 GCA_964515725.1 uncultured Binatia bacterium (SeqCode) | reverse complement strand
GGCTCTGCGCCGGCGCCCATGCCAGTCCGTCCGCTCCGGGACCCACGGGTATGAGTCCTGCCAAAGTCCGCTTTGCGATGTCGATGACCGCCACCTGAGCACTGGCGTCACACGAAACAAAGGCAAACGCATCGCCCGGCGCCAGAAGCACCGCCTGCGGAGCCTTGGGCACATCCACCCGGGCAACCATCTGTCTCGTCTGCCAGTCGATGAATCCGACCTGCCTCAACGAAGGCAACGCCACCAGCAGCCACCTGCCGTCCTGGGTGAAGGCCGTGCCATAGCCCAATGCCGGCAGCGGTATTGAGCTGCTCACCTCGTTGCTTCCCGTGTCGCTCACCACCAGACGAAGCTTGGTCTGATCCGCCGTCACGACCCAGCGATCGTCAGGGGAAATGACAATGCGCTGCACCCGTGTCGCCACCTGGATCGTCGTGACGAGGCGCCGCTTTTCCAGATCGAGCACCGAGATCGTGCCCGGTCCGACATTTGCCGTGTAGCCGCGCCTTCCATCCCGCGAGATCGCCAGCATATGCGACTGCTCCTGACCTGTGGGAATGG
>CAZEWD010000265.1:0-4574 GCA_964515725.1 uncultured Binatia bacterium (SeqCode) | reverse complement strand
ATCCAAGCTCGACCGTACAGTTCTGCACCCTTATCTCCGACGCGTTGACATTCCCCCCGGGCGATACGATACTTACCGTCCGGCTGCGTGACATTGGTGGGAATTCAGGCCCCTCCAAACAGATCGTCGTACGTGTGCCAGGAGAATAGCACACCCCGGGGGGGAGTGTGTGTCAAGGGTGAGGTCGATGCCACAATACGAAGTGGTAGTGCGAGTATTTGATATTGCAGAAGTTGATTCCGTAGCGGCACGCTGTCGAGTCGAGGAGAAATTCCGCGCCGCTGGATTGTCCCACTTTCAGGTGACTCACATCGGACTACAGGGGCAGGCGCAGGGCCGTATTACCCCCGTTCCGCCAACTTCACCTGCCTATCAGGCGTCCGCAGCCTACGGCCGCAGTGGCCTTGTCGTGGTAGCTGCCGTCGTTGCCTGGACCGCCTGGTTTCTGTGGATGCTCGTCGGCTGACCGTGGCCGTCGGTCACGGGCGGCAAGTCAGGGTATCGGGCCGGCACACACCGCTGCAGCAATCCGAGCTACGCTCGCAGGGTTCGTTCCCTTTGGCACATTCTGGTGTCGCCGTCGGCTGCGCAACGGTCGGAGGCAGGGGAACCATCCCCCCCACCACCAGGTCATCACCGCCACAACCGTTCTGGGTGATAGCAACCCCGGCAAACAGCATCACCAGGACCCCGATCACGCAATGACGGATGGGGGCAAGATCTGATTCCGGACGGCGGCGTGCCCGGCGCGCTCTTCCAGACACCACAAGCAATCCAAGACGATTCTGGCTTCCCTCAGGCATGCGCGGACTGATGTGCTCGCCGCTGGGCCTGGTAGTGTGTGGCACACAGCCCTTTGGCGACCTTCTCGCGCTCACAATCCTTGACCTCGCAACGTCGCTCCCGAGCAATGGCCGGCTGTGGCGGAGGATTCCAGCCGCGCAATTCGCCTTCGGCCGCAATCAGTCCTTCGTTCAAGATAGCAATGATGACCTCCGTCTTGGTCGCCCGCAAGCTCTCTGCCACCTTGTCGAGACGGTCCAGCACGTTCGACGGAATCTTGACGTTCATGAGCCGGGTTTCTTCACTCCCCCGTCTGCTACGGGCTACGAGATCATCCAATCGCAGATTCGGATTTCGCATTCCAATTTCCTCCTGAAGTCAACGCAATGCTCAGTCCTGGCGTACAAGAAAGATCAGAACTCGACAGCGATCACGATGCTGGTTCCAGTACACCTGCGTGACGCCACCGTCAATCCGCCCATTCGGAAAAGGATATTTTACGTACGGGAAGGCAACAACTTCCACATGAGCAATGTTCAGGCGTTTTTTATCTTTGAAAGTGAGGCACCCAGACATGGCCACCCGGAACCGCTCGCAGAAATCCCAAACAGCGCGCTGGCGCGGCCTCATCCCGGGGCTCCTACATCGTCCTGCTCAAGGGTTGCACCATACAATTCATGGAGAAAGGCCTCTTCGAGTGCGGCTGAAATGGCGGTGTCCCGCGTCGAGCCAAAAGCCTTGCGCCAGTGACGCAGTGGTACGATCGCTTTTGCCATCGAGCGATGCCCACCGGCGCGACCGATTTCACCGAAGAGTTTGCGGACCACATCACCGGCACTGCGCACATAGCCCGGATTCCGGACTGACATGACCACGGCATCTTGCCACTTCCCTGAAACGACCACCCACTCGGTATTCTCGAATTGCAAGCAGAAGTCGGCGAGCTGTGGAATGATATCCTCACGCTCGACCTGCCCCACGTGCAAGGTCAAAAGGCCCAGGCGCTTGCGGATTCCCGGCAGAACCCGGCTGAGAAACGTGGCAAACGACAGAGGCAATTCGGGCCGTTCGATCCGCCGCAAAACATTGTAGTTGGTCAACGGATACAGTGCCATGAACGCGCGCAGGTCGGCCGGACCCGTCTCCCGGTTCAGCATGAGGGTGTCGCTCTTGATCCCGTAGAGCAAAGCAGTAGCCAGCCGCTGGCTCACATCCGCGCCGCATGCCTCCAGATATTCCGTCAGGATCGTCGACGTGGCGCCGTAGTGTGGGCGTAAGTCGCAGTACTCCGCCTCGATGGGAGTTGTCTTGGGATGGTGGTCGATGACCACATGGGCATGATGCAACCGATCGCCGAAGTACGCGGGTTGGACGTCGAGCAGGGCAACACAGGGAAACGATCGAAGTGTCTCCACATCCACAGGTTCGATCGTGACGTCCAACAATCGCAGCATCGCCAGGTTTTCGGCCCGTGTCACCGGCCCATAGGAGAACATCGGTGTGGTCGCGCGGTTTCTCCCCAGAACGGTTCGAAGCGCAATCGCACTGGCGATCCCGTCCGGATCCGGATCGTCCTGCAGCAGCAAAGCAACCCGTTCAGCCGTATTGACGACACGTCGGAGCTGTTCCAGGCGCGCCTGGTTGGCTGTGATATCGACGTGATACTCACTCGGATTGGCTAACTGCATAGGCATACGATCCGACCACACGGGCAGTTCGGGCAACGCGTTGGCAAGCCCAGGATAGAAGGCTTTGCCACGAGCGAACTTCCGAAAAAACGTCGGGCGAAGGAGCAGGACATGGCAACTGCGTCATGCGTGAGCCGGATTTTCTAACACGCGATCGATGGCGCAACAACGCGAGCCTGGGACTAGCGTTTGCGCCCGAATCGCGCGGCGTACTCCCGTGGTACGTCCTGAATCTGTGCCTCGTCGAGTTGGCTGAACAGTTCATCTCCCCGCAGGAACTGGTTCAGAAACGGGCTCATGACGTGCATCTGCGTCTCGTAGGCCGACATGGCCTCTCGCTTTTGATCTCTCTGTGTCGAGTTGAGCTGCAATCTCAGCCAGACCGTATCATCGAGAGAGTGGCGAGCTGTCGAGGACCCACCCACCCCGGCATGGGCGATCCGACTCACCCATCGTGCGGAAGCCGGATAGTCGGGAGCGTGCACGAGGTAGCCGAGGAGGCGAGGCGATGGCGTCTTGGGAGATTGTTTGTAGAGTTGTCGCAGTGCGTCGAGAACGAAGACGCCCGTCGTACAGTGGTCTGGATGGCTGTCGCGAGGGTCCGGCGCAACGATCCAGTCTGGTCGCCATGATTTGATTTCCCCTCGAATCTCCGTCTCCAGATCGACTCCTGCATACTCGACGTCCGGCACCCGGCTGTCACGGTAAGGTGGGTGATTGAACCGTGTATGGGGCGAGGTGTACGGCCGGGACTCGGACCAGTTGGCGCTCCACAGATCGTCGATGCCGTCATCCGGAAATCCGAGAAACCTCACGTCATCACGGCGCAGACCCAACCGCCCGGCGGCCTTGAGCGCCTCGTCATGGCGGCGTTCACCATACGCGACGAAATCAGCTCCTGACACCGTCCTGCGCTGCACCGCATCTCGAACGGCATCGACGTAGCCATCACCGTTGGTCACGAACACGATCCGCACGGCGCCCCCATTGGCCAGAACTTGTTGGATCAAGCCGGCGGCACCGATCACTTCGTCATCGGGGTGTGGTGCAAACAGAAGGACACGCAGCCCCGGCTGGACCTGCAACTCGCCCGCCGACAGCAAAAACGCCGCAGTACCATCCCGCAGGATGGCATCCGGCTGGCCCTGACCCGCAGGATCGTCGCCATGGATCGGTGGCACCACACGAATGCCGACCGAGGCAGGTACGAGCGAATCGTGGCCTCCCGCACTGACCGGCGGGACCATTCCCACGAGACACAGGGCGACGCCGAGCGCTCCGGTGCCGCACTTCAATTTATATATTGAAGTCATCGGACACTGTCGCAGCGGCGACCGAGAGTTGGCGATCGATTTCCAGCGCATGCATCTGGGCCCGGATTCTCTTGAAGAGGTCGAGCCGATTGATCGGCTTGGTGATGTATTCGCTGACACCCAGTTTCATCCCACTGGATCGAGTTTCCATGTCATCCAGGGCCGTCACCAGAATCACCGGGATCCGGCGCAATCTTTCATCACGGTGCAAATGCTCACAGACCTCGAGGCCGGTCATTTCTGGCATGAGAACATCGAGAAGAATCACGTCCACTGGTTCAGCCTTGAGAAGCTCCAACGCACCCGGTCCGCTCGAAGCCGCAAGGCACTCATAGCCTTCGTGAAGCACCATCCTCGTCAGGATGTCCAGCGCGTTCGCATCGTCATCGACGACAAGAATCCGGCCCCGAACGCCTTGTTTCTCTTTCAGCGCCTCTGCGGTCATAGGATGTATCCTTGCGGCGAGCCCGTTCCCTTACGCCGCAGCTTTGCCACCAGCGTGGTCCGTTTGAGCCCCAACAACCGGGCTGCGGCCTGTTTGTTGCCCTTGGTTCTTCGTAGCGCTTCGTCGATCAGCCGATATTCAAATTCTTCGACGGCCTGGTTCAGATCGATCCCTTCCTCCGTCAGGGTCGGTCGAGGGATCTTCTTGTCCGAAATAAAAGAACGGATATTTGGCGGCAGGCTCTCCACCCGAATCACTCCGTCGTCACTCAAAACAACCATCCGTTCCACCAGGTTTTCCAGTTCGCGCACATTTCCCGGCCAATCGTACTCCCAAAGGTGTACC
>CAZEWD010000264.1:3303-4576 GCA_964515725.1 uncultured Binatia bacterium (SeqCode) | reverse complement strand
CAGCCCTGCCCCAGTACATCGCGTGCGACGTTCCGCAGCAGGCCCCCGTGCCGCACAGCGTCCTGCGCGGCGAGGCGAAGCTGGCAGAAGCCGTCGAGCAATTCGAACAGGAGATCATCCAACGGGCTCTCCAGCAGGCGCAATACAACCAGACACGAGCGGCAGAAATCCTCGGAACTACACGCCGCATCCTGAAGTACAAGATGGACAAGCTGAGAATCCCCGACGGCCCCGACGCCAGGGCGTAGGGATGTTCCACCAACGGCACCTGCCAGGTGGCGCCAGAGTCTGACACCCATCCCGACGACAGCGGCACAAAACAACCGTTCGAATTTGTACCGTACGTACAACATTGTACAAGAAGGACGCGCCGGCCACCGGTTCAACGCCCGGTTCGAACCTTTTTCTCCCGCATTCCCGAACGAGTCATCATGGCATTCGAGGTGCTTTTACGGTTCAGGGAGGAGTCTGAAGCCGGGATGGACCACGGGAAAGCCTCACTACTGATCGTCGACGACGAGCGCGGGCCAGCCGAGTCGCTGCGCATGATCTTCAAGCCGTCGTACAACGTGTACACGGCCTCAGGAGGAGAACAGGCGCTGGATATCATCCGCCAGACGCCGATCGATGTGGTGACACTGGATCTGCGCATGCCCCAGATCTCGGGAATCGAAGTCATGCGGCAGATCAAGCAGTTCGACCCCGACATCGAGGTGATCATCGTCACCGGCTATTCATCTCTCGACTCGGCACTGCACGGGCTACGGTACGGAGCCTTCGACTACGTTTCGAAACCGTTCGATGTGCCGCAGATCGCGGAACTGGTGCAACGTGCCGTGACGCGCCGCCGCACCCGTTTGCATGGCCGGCGTTCTAAAGAAGATTTTCTCTCCAATCTTTCGCACGAATTGCGTACTCCACTGAGCGCCATCATCGGCTATAGTGCCATCCTTTCCGACGAACTGCGCTCACAGATGAATTCCGAGCAGGAAACCGCGCTGCAGCGAATTCACAGCAACGCCGTCGAGCTGCTGAACCTGGTCGAATCCGTCATGTTGCTCAACACCATCGACGCAGGTGAATTCGTCCTCACGTTGCAGACCTTCGATGTGTACGGGTTGATCCAAGGCACAATTGCCAAATTCCAGGAGACGGCGCGCCAGAAGGGGATCACGATCGAAACCGAGTGCTCCACCGATGGTATCTTCCTTCACAGCGATCCTGAAAAACTACAGCACGTGCTCGGCGCTCTGATCGACAATGCCGTGAAGTT
>CAZEWD010000264.1:0-3293 GCA_964515725.1 uncultured Binatia bacterium (SeqCode) | reverse complement strand
GACGGGCGAGCTGCGCATCTCCCTCGGACTGAACACCCACGAAAGCGCGATCGAGATTCACGTGCGGGATACGGGAATCGGTATGGACCCTGTGCAACTGCGGCAGGCTCTCAAGGGCCTTTCCCAGGGCGACGCCTCGGATCGCCGGCAATACCGGGGTCTGGGTGTCGGTATGCGCCTGGCGACACAGATCGTCCAACTCCTCGGAGGGCGGCTGAGCATCAGCAGCACCGTCAATTGCGGCACTCTGGTCACGATCACCCTTCCCTCCTGGCAGACCGATCCCCCAGCGGGACTGCATTGATGGCTTCGCAGGAAACAAGTTGGCTCGGCTGCCGCGAGTGCGGCGTGGCGCATCCACTCATACCCCGGGCGCACACCGCAGCCGAACTCATCGATGAATTGACCGCCGCCGTGGCAGCCTTCCTCGAAGCCCATGCAGGCCATCGGATCACCCATCTGCGGCGTAGCGAGGACGGACAGATCCGGTCGAGTCTTCCGATCTGGGACCCCCGAGCCACCTTGCACGTCGAAGTCACCGACGGCCGCACCGCCTTTGTACTGACGGCAACCCGCGGATCGATCGATGAACCGCGCCGCTATTCGTTCAGGGAAGATCGTCCGACAAGACGGCGCACCACGGTTGCAGTGAATGCGCTGGACATCCGCCGAACTCTGGCTCTTGCCTTCCACCCCGATGCCCTCCCCGAGGAACGAGTCGACCGCTTCCTACAGGCCCTCGAGGAACTCCTCGATCTGGTCGATCCGCAAACGCTCCGGCTTGCATTCGACGACGCAGACGATCCATCCGTCAGCATCGCCCCCCTGCCCGATGGAATCTACACCGAGTTGACCGCACGTTGCGCCGCCATCTTCCCGGCAACCGATCTGGCTCGGGTGCTCGCGTTTTTGCACGAGAATCGGTCAGAAAACGGCGCCCTTGGCATCCGCGTTCGTCGCGAGATGAGTGAGCTCACCGAACTGTCCCAGACCTGAATCATCCATACACTCCGCAGAACGGCGCTGGTGCCATGAGCCAGGGCTCATGGACTCTCCTTCTCTTCCGTAACCAGTCGCAACCAGCCGCCTCTGTAACACGCCACTTCCATGTGTTACCTACGCGCAAATGTCGCCGATCGACATTGCAGCCGAATCTCTGGAGCATCTACCACGCCTGCGCCCACGAACGCGAGCCATCCTGGACCGAGCACTGGAGGGAACGCCGATCGAAACGGACGATGCCCTCTTCCTGCTTGACTCTACTGACAGCACCGAGTTCAGTACGCTCCTCGCCGTGGCCGGCGCGATCCGCTCCAACATCAAAGGTGCCGTGATCACTTACTCCCCCAAAGTGTTCATTCCGGTGACCAATCTCTGCCGCAACCGCTGCGGTTATTGCACATTTCGCGCGGATCCCGGTGATCCTCATGCCTGGACCATGTCTCCGCACGAGATCCGCTCCTGCTGCGCCGAGGGCAAACGACTCGGTTGCATCGAGGCCTTGATGTGCCTCGGCGATAAACCGGAGCGAACCTTCCGGTCGTACCGGCAGACTCTGTCGGAACTCGGTTACGACAGCACGGTCGACTACGTTCACGCAGACTGCGAGATTGCGCTAGGGGAAGGCCTCCTGCCGCACACGAACGCAGGATTGCTCTCACGATCGGAAATGGAGCGACTCAAGACCGTGAATGTGAGTCTGGGTCTCATGCTGGAGAACATTTCCGCCCGCCTGCGTGGCAAGGGAGAAGCCCACTTCTACGCACCCGACAAGGACCCACAAAAACGCCTGGCCATGATTCAGACAGCCGGAGAACTGCAGATCCCGTTCACCACGGGTATCTTACTGGGCATCGGAGAAACACACGCCGAGGTCATCGAGAGTCTCATCGCCATTCGTGACATGCATCGCGCCTACGGGCATATCCAGGAAATCATCATCCAGAATTTCCGCGCCAAACCCACCACGGCAATGGCAACATATCCCGAACCGGAGAACCTGGAAGTCGCTAAAACCATCGCAGTGGCGCGGCTCCTGGCGCCCGACATGAATCTGCAGGCTCCGCCCAACCTGAGTCCCTACGACCACCGCCTCCTATTGCGCGCCGGGATCAATGACTGGGGCGGCCTCTCCCCCCTCACCCCAGACTTCGTCAACCCCGAGGCCCCCTGGCCCCATGTGACGGCCCTGGCCGACGTCTGTGCGGCCGAAGGATTTTTCCTCAAAGCCCGGTTACCGGTGTACCCAGAATATGTGGCGCAACCGGGATTCATCGATCAACCGCTTCTTCCCGCATTGCACGCGTACACTGCCCACCGAGGAGTCGAATCATGCTGATGCCACAACTACGAGAGATGGTGCTCGATCCGTATCCGCTGGAACAAGTCGTCGGACGCGCGAAGCCCGCGATCGCCAGCATCCTGGAACGTTCTCTCGAAGGAAAGGAACTGGGCTTCGACGACGGGCTGGCCCTGCTCGACACCGAAGGCAACGACCTCATCGCCCTGATTCGAACCGCCGATCATGTGCGCAAGACGGATCTGGGTGAAGTCGTCACCTATATCGTCAACCGTAACATCAATTTCACCAACGTCTGCTTCGTCGGTTGCCAGTTCTGCGCCTTTGCCCGGCATCGCAAGGACGATGACGCACGCACGGACAGCACCGAGGAGCTTCTCGGCAAAGTACAAGAAGCGATCGATCGCGGCGCCTCGGAAATCTGTATGCAAGGCGGCATCAACCCGGAAATGGACCCGTTTGCCTATCGAGACATTCTCCTGGCCATCAAGGCAAAGCACCCGGAACTTCACATCCACGCGTTCTCTCCAATGGAAATCATGTACGGCTCGCGCCGCACCGGGATGAATTACTCAGACTACATCCAGATGTTGCGTGATGCCGGACTCGGCACGATCCCCGGGACCGCGGCGGAAATCCTCGACGACGAGGTGCGAGAGTTGTTGAGCCACAAGAAGGTCGACGTCAAAACCTGGATCGAAATCATCACCGCAGCGCACCGCGCCGGCGTGCGTAGTTCTTCAACACTGATGTACGGCCACGTCGAAAAGCCGCACCATGTGGTGCGCCACATCGAAATCCTGCGCGAAATCCAGAAAGAGACCGGCGGCATCACCGAGTTCGTGCCCCTGCGATTCATCCATACCTACACAGCCCTCTACCAGAGGGGGTTGGTCGATCCGCCCCCCAGGGGTCTCCTCGACCTGCGCATTTACGCCCTTGCCCGGCTGATGCTGCGTGGCCGGAACGACAACATCCCGACATCATGGGTCAC
>CAZEWD010000263.1:0-4593 GCA_964515725.1 uncultured Binatia bacterium (SeqCode) | reverse complement strand
TGTGCCAGTATCCCGAGGCCAGTTTGGTCAGAAAGGTCAGGGCGAAGTTTCCGAGGAGACGCGCTCGCGGCATCTGGCGCAGAGCACCGGAATCGAGAAATCGGTTGGCCTTGGCATAGTCGTAGCCGTCCCTCACGAGTGGCTCGAGCAGGAGGTGGATCTGGCGTGGGTCCATCTGACCGTCACCATCGACCTTGACCAGAAGTTCAGCCCCCTCCCGGGCTGCCTCTGCCATGCCGAGAAGGGTTGCACCACCGACACCGTGATTGGTCCTGTTTCGTAAAACGATGACGCGCGGATCACCCACCGCTTCGGCTGCTTCGGCGGTGCCATCGGTAGAATGATCGTCGACGACGATGATCCGGTCGATGTAGTCCGGCATGCGGCGTACAACGTCGCCCACGTGTGCCGCTTCGTTCAACGCCGGAACGATCACTGCCACACGTTGCCCCTCGAACATGCAGCCGCGTGTACCGAAAAGGAGACCCGGATACCAGTCCGGATATCCACAGGGGACGATCGGGGACTGTGAGGGAAACCATCGTCCCCCGCGTCTCCTGTCCGTTGGATGCCTTGTCGCATCGTGATTCTGTCACTAGACAGATGTGCGATCATTCAAGGAGGTTTTCATGCATCGAGATATTGAATTGCCGCCGTCGGGCGCGCTGGAACAGGTTGCTACCGCCTTTCCGACTACGTTCAACTGGGATTACAAATTCTCTCGCGATGAATTGGTGCGTCTCTACGAAAAGGGGAAGACGCTCCAATGGAACGCGACGACCGACATCGACTGGTCAATCGATGTGGATCCGGAGCGCATCCGGATCGAGAACATCGAGGCGTTCGATGCGGTCCTGCAACAACCCGAGAAACTCGACCTTGCAGCGCGCCAACGGATGAAGCATCACATGGACTCGTGGATGCTTTCCCAGTTCATGCACGGTGAACAGGGAGCGTTGCTCGCCACCTCACAACTGGTCAGCGCGGTGCCCTGGACGGAAGGGAAGTTCTACGCCGCCAACCAGGTGGCCGATGAGGCACGGCATGTCGAAGCCTATCGCCGCTATCTCACGGAAAAGCTGGGACTCAGCTATCCGGTGAATCCGCACCTGCATACGTTGCTGAGTCAGATCATCGGTGAGTCGCGTTGGGACATGATCTATCTCGGCATGCAGATCATGGTGGAAGGCCTCGCGCTGGCTGCCTTCGGTCTGATGCGCTTCACCCAGATCGACGAGCCGTTGATTCAACAGATCACCTCGTACGTCATGCGCGACGAGGCGCGTCATGTGGCCTTTGGCGTGCTCTCGTTGCAGGATCTGTATACGAAGGAAATGTCCTCCACCGAGTTGAAGGAGCGCGAGGAGTTCATCATCGAAGCCACCGTCCTGATGCGGGATCGCCTTCTGATGGCTGAGGTCTGGGAGAGGATCGGTCTCGATCCGAAGGTCTGGATGCCCTGGGCCATGAAGACACCCTTCATGGTAGGTTTCCGGCAGATTCTCTTTTCGAAGATCGTGCCGAACCTGCGGCGTCTGGGCCTACTCACACCTAAGGTCAGACAGAAGTTCGAGGAACTCAATATCCTCGAATACGAGCACATGCCCGATTCAACGGAGGAGGAGGAAACGGCCATCCCTCCGGCCCTGCTGAACTTCTTCCAGCAACTGCAGTCCGCAGGGGTCCATTTCCCCGCGGTGGCGCGAGCCAACTGAGCCGAGGGCGAGGAACCGGCCGATGCCGGTTCCTCGCTCCTGTTCAGTGTTCTGGCGGTGAATCTCCGACGAATGTTTTCAGAAACGACCTGAGTGTTGGGTCCGTCTTCTCGGAGTGGAGGATCCCGCGGAGAGTCTCTGTTTCAGTTTTTGTAGGCCGGTGACCCGCACGTACAAGGCCATCGAGTTCCATCGCTGCCTCATACCGTAAGGCGGTTGCCTTTGCGGTAAGCGCCTCGATGAGCGGACCACACAGGGCCGCACGACGATCTTCTTCCGGCCGTTTCAGCGCCTCCTGGATTGCGAGGATGGTACGCCGGTAGTCTCGGTCATCGGCAGGTACTGCCGCAAAGACGGTACCAGCCGGCGCCAGGCTTTCCATGTGATCGGGCAGACGGCGGAGAAAAAAAACAAATCTTCCACCCGGTGGCAGATAATTCCGTGAGATCAGTTCGACCTGTTGTGGTTCCTTCTGACCCGCAAGAACGGAATCGACACGTACGTTCAAGCGCGCATCCCCAACGGGACGGCGTTGCGACGTTTCCACTGTTGCAATGACAATGCGTTCCGCTCCTGCCACCAGATCGATCAGGTGGCCACGCAGGAAGGGTGTATGAGCCCATCCTGTGCTGGCCACCAGAACGACCAGAGGAATTGTTGGAAGGATACGTCTCAAGGCTCTGGCATGACCCGCTGGCAGGCCGGGCTGGCTGCCACGTCGTCTGTCTTGTCGAGCAACGTGAGCGCATGACAGGTGACTGCTGCTGCCAGCTCAGGCCCGATCGAGAGACTTTCATGGTAGTGCGACGGAACCGTCCGTCCCGGGACATTCGGATCGTAGGATTGCCGGCGGCAGACGTCGTCGGCCTCTTCATCGACGGAGGGGGCGGGATAAAAATCGTAGCCCGGTACAACGTATCCCAGCTCATCGGGTGACAGCCCGAGGAACATGCGGTACGGGGCTGTCATGGCCGGGGCAACCGCTGGTTCATAGGGCAATCCGGTATTCGCTTCGGGGCAATCGGTTCGGCCGTGTTGTTCGACACCGTAGACCAGTTCAGGGAACACCTCACCTGGTAAGGTCATCAACTGCACGATGGGCTGTCCGTCGTCGTCGAGCAACGACATCAGTTGCTGTTCGATGGCGGCACAGATTCCCGCGCCCGGCGCGCAATTTTCGGGGCTGAAGTAGGACTTGTCGAGGTCGAGAATTCCCAGATCGTTCGCAAAACCGAAGAGCGCGTTGGAGCCGCCGAGGAAGTATTTGGTGACCCGATTGTCGACCCTGGCGATCGAATGTGTGGCGGCGCCCTCCAGGGAGCGTAGCGCCGCCTCTGCCACGAGGTTGCCGATCTGTTCCGTACGGGCAAAACCGATGTTGTCGCGTCTGTCGAATTCGTTGGTTCCGTCGGAGCGCCGGTCGGCTTTGCCGACGCACGTATCGCCGACGATTTCGACAGCACCGAGGTCACCGCTGAAATAGACCGCGGTCCCACCGAGTTCCGTTTCGATCCGTTGGCGGATGTAGTGAGGGAAGTCGGAACTGAGAATCTGATTTTCCGATTCGAGTGATTCAGGGTGCGTGTTCCAGTTCACCACGGTGGCGATGGTCGCTCCCTCGCCATCGACAAATCGCAGCGTCCGTAGCTCAGTGTCGAAGAACCAGGGAGGCCGGCAACCGGTGCGGACCTGCATACCCAGCAGTTCCGGGTCTTTCCCGGGATCCGTCAGTCCTGCGATCAGAGAGGCCTCTTTCATGTTTTCCGGAGCGGCAGCCCTGTTGATCGCTTTGGCGATCTGCCGGTCGACGAATTGCACATACCGCGGAAATTTCCCGTCGCGGAATTGCTCCACGCCCCAGAGCCCGAGCATGTCCGGACCCTCATGGGTGTGTGTACTGCTGTAGATGAAATCGGTGATCCCGAGATCGGTGTCGACCATCTTCTCGGCATGGGCAAAACCGTAATAGGAACCGTGCTTTACGTAACCGATCGCATCCAGGCTGGCCAGGGCCACTTTTTTGAGTCCCCCCTCCAGAACGATCACTCGTGCCCACAGATCGTCGGCACAACCCAGGGCGATCCGATCGGATCCGAAACCCGCCATGAAAATACCGTCATACTTGCGGCGTGAGCTGGGATCGATCGCGGTATTGGCAGGATCATCGACGAAAGGTTCGCCAACATCCCAGCGGTTGTTGCCGTTCGTATCGGTGAATTCCTCGCCCCAGACTCCGCTGGGCGTGATCGGACCGTCCCAATCCGGATTTTCCCCGCACGGACTGATCGGGACCGCCGCAACTCCGACACGGAAGGGAACAGGGGTGCGCGGCGACGGGCTGGCGGTGGGACTCGGTGTATCCGTGGGAACCGGTGACTCTGTGGGGCTGGGCGTCTCTGTCCACGTCACGGTGACAGATGGTGTGGCGGTGTGTGGAACGGGAGTGGCGGTGTCGCTCGGTGTCGGCGTTGGCGGCGGCGTGTGTGTCTGTGTCCACACAGGTTGCGTCGAGGTAGCGCTCGGAGGCACTGCCGTAGCTGTGGGAGGAACAGCCGTGGCTGTCGCTGCCGGTGCAGTCGCTGTCGGAATCGAAACAGTGGCAGTCGGGGCCGCAGGAGAGGGAATCGGGCGCATATCTGTGCCACATCCCGCGGCAAATACCCCGGCCATAACGAGGAGGTAGGGGAGTGTCCGGTTTGTCATCACTCGATTCGTAATGCGGTTTTTGTGAACAAGTCAAATGGACGTCTTCACGGCTTGCCGGGTTTTGCGAGCGAGGCGGCTGCAGCCGGGGAGATTCTCAGCCATCGAAGAAGTGACGGGCAAACTCCCGAACAACTCGGCCGGGTGGTGCCGTGCTGGGGCATTCAGGACTAGG
>CAZEWD010000262.1:0-4621 GCA_964515725.1 uncultured Binatia bacterium (SeqCode) | reverse complement strand
CGCGGCGCGGCGCTGGAACGGCACATAGGTTGTCAACGCCGCCACGATGACGGCACACACCACAAACCGTGCAGGAAGACGAGAGAGGCGGTGTACTTCTCGAATTCTGCCGCCATTCTCTCCACCCTGGGCTCTGGATAACCAAAACTCATGGTTACTTCATAAACGGCAAACCCCCCCGAGAGGGAGGGTTTTGTCGTGAGCCCGTGGGCTCAAGTCTGAGGCGAGGGAAAAAGCTCTGGCCGTGTAGATGGCCTCAAAAAAGGGGTGAAACCTCTTACTTCTTTTTCTTCTTTGCCGGGGCTTTCTTCTTTGCCGGGGCTTTCTTCTTCGCCTTGCTGCTCGTCTTTGCTGCTGGCATACGGACCTCCTTATAGACTTCGGTTGGAGTGTCGATTCAACAATGCCCCTCTCCCTCAGACTACCTCCACCTCTGCCACCCACCACCAGTTGCGGCCGGAGTATAAAATTTACATTCGCAGAAAGTCAAGAGGAAAATGCCATTTTAGAAAAATTTTTTTAAAGTGAAAGTTGCTTGCCATCATTGTGTTTTCCCGGTCGCTAAAATGGCGTTACAACTCCGGGCTGGGCATTTCGTAGCAGGACGTTCTATCGAGGTATCCACAGGGACCCATGTGCTTTATCCACAGGCAGGGAGAACGCTACCCCAGGATCGGCTCGACGGGCTCATACGATCGGAGACTGAAAAGACGATCGTGACCCTATACCAAGCCACCTCATTCAGTGACTGCGAATCCGGTATGATGTCTGGTAGATTTCCGCTGACGGAAACGGGGATCACAAAACAATGCCGGAGTTTAGAACATCCGTAGCGCATTGTTGCGTCGATCGAATGGCTGACCGGCGTGGTCCAGTGGAGTCTCTCCAAATGCTGCTTTATCGAATTTCCGAAGGCATTTACCGGCTGGGCAGCAGAAGGCCCTCTTCATGGCAAGACATCCACTTTCGGCAGGCGCGCCGGTTGATCCGACCGCACCGGCAGGCGTAGTGCCTCCCGGGTCCCTGATTGACGGGCCGGCCGGTGCATGAATCGTCAATGGACGCCCGATCTCGGATTGTGCAGGCCGATCCGGCGGAACCATCCGAACAGGTGAGAATCGACGGACGCGAGAAGAATCAGCGGCGTGCCAGCGCGGCACGCCCAGGGTACTGGGCCCGCTTGCCGAGCAGTTGCTCGATGCGCAGGAGTTGATTGTATTTCGCCGTACGCTCACCCCGACAGGGGCTACCGGTTTTGATCTGGCCTGCGTTTACTGCAACTGCAAGATCGGCAATGGTCGTGTCCTCGGTTTCACCGGATCGGTGCGAGATCACCGAGGTGTACCCTGCAGCCCTGGCAGATTTGATGGTGCGCAGGGTTTCGCTGAGTGTTCCGATCTGGTTCGGTTTGATCAGAATCGAGTTGCCGATTTTCTCCCGAATGCCGCGAGCGAGCCGTTCTGGATTCGTCACGAACAGATCGTCTCCGACGAGTTGGGTCTTGCGGCCCAACTCCGATGTGAGCATCTTCCAGCCATTCCAGTCGTCCTCGGCAAGGCCATCTTCGATAGAAACGATGGGGTAGCGGGACACCCAATCGGCGTAGAACCGGATCATTTCGGCTCCGGAGCGACGTGAGCCATCCGACTTCTTGAACGTATACGCCCCTTCCTTCGAATCAAAAAACTCGCTCGAAGCCGCATCGATCGCGATCGCAATCTGCCGGCCTGCTTTATATCCAGCCCGATCGATCGCCTCCAGAATCAGTTCGAGAGCCTCTTCATTGGAACCAAGGCCGGGGGCAAAGCCACCCTCGTCGCCGACGGCGGTCGAGTAATGGCGCTGCGTCAGGACCTTGCGTAACGCATGGAACACCTCCGTGCCCATGCGCAGCCCCTCGGCAAAACTGCGCGCACCCACCGGCATGACCATGAATTCCTGCAAGTCGACCGAATTGTCGGCGTGTGCGCCGCCATTCAGGATGTTCATCATGGGCACAGGAAGCGTCACCGCCTTTGATCCACCCAGAAAACGGAACAAGGGTTCACCGCGTCCCGCGGCAGCCGCCTTCGCTACCGCGAGGGAGACACCGAGCACAGCATTTGCTCCAAGTTTTCTTTTGTTTGGTGTACCGTCGAGGTCGAGCATGAACTGATCGATCTCGGTCTGGGAACGCGGATCGCATCCGACCAGATAGGGCGCGATCTTCAGGTTGACATTGTCGACGGCCTTCTGCACCCCCTTGCCTGCGTAGCGCTTCTTGCCGTCGCGCAACTCGAGTGCTTCATGGACACCGGTCGACGCGCCAGACGGCACAGCCGCCCGCCCCATCGCCCCGCTGTCCAGAACCACGTCTACCTCAACCGTCGGGTTGCCGCGCGAGTCGAGAATTTCCCGGGCCATCACCTTTTGAATCTTCACGGAACCCCCTCCTCGTTTGCCAAGCTGCCTCGTCTCCGATACCATTCGCCCGCCGAAGGACCGAATCTCGTGGCTGTTTTACCGTCGCTCCCACGCAAACACAAAGCCCCCCTCGCAATCGGACTCGCCTGCCTGATCGCGTTGATCACATTTGCAATTTACGGGGAACATGGTCTTCGTCACCTGCAGCGGCTGAGACAACACCAGGCTTCGCTCGAAGAGATGGCGTTTCAGTTGCAGCAGAACAACGAGCGAATGCAGCAGCATATCTGGAAGCTGCAACACGACGATCGTTACCTCGAACGCCTCGCTCGCGAACGACTCGGCATGGTTCGGCCGGGAGAGATTACCTACCGGCTTCGCCCGGCACCGCAGACTCACCGTTAGGGAGGAGCCGCACCGCGCCGGTGCCACGTCATGACCAGGGAAGGTGGGCGACTGCGGCTCACCTCGGAATCAACATCCACCAGCCGGGGTTCTTCGAAGGCATCGCCGCTGGCCGGCGCCCGGCAAACCCGATCCCGTGCCGCTGTTTTACGACCCGGTTCTCCGGCCTCGTTGCCGGTGGATGGCGTCGTTCGCCAGTTCGTCACAACGTTCATTCTCGGGGTGCCCTGCATGACCGCGCACCCAGTGCCAACGCACTTGATGTTCGGAGGCCAGCGCATCGAGTTCCTGCCATAGGTCCATGTTCTTGACCGGCTTGCGACCCGCCGTGCGCCAGTTGTTGCGCTTCCATCCAGCCAGCCAGGTCTGCATACCGTCACGCAAGTACTTTGAGTCGGTGTAGAGATCGACTGAACATGCGCGCTTCAAAGCCTTCAGGCCTTCGATCGCACCGCGCAGTTCCATGCGGTTGTTCGTTGTCTCTGCTTCGTAACCGCTGAGTTCACGGCGGTGCTCTCCGTATACGAGGATCGCTGCCCAACCTCCCGGACCGGGGTTACCGTGGCACGCACCATCGGTATAGATTGATACCTTCTGCTGGGTCATGACGGAGGGGGACCACTCCCCGGCTCGTTCAGCGCAGTATCACCGCGGTGTGTGCGCCACGCTTGAGGCGTACGACTTCACCGATGACATACACATGCTCCCGTTGCCGCCGGAGAAGGCGCCGCACGCCGTCCACATTCTCCGGCGCAACGATCATCGCCAACCCGATTCCCATGTTGAACGTGCGAAACATCTCGTTCCGGTCGACCTCGCCGAGGCGCTGTAACATCGAGAACACCGGAGGTACGGGCCAGGACCCGATGCGGATTTCAGCACCACAACCCGGTGGTAAAGCACGCGGCAGATTTCCCGTGATCCCCCCGCCCGTAATATGCGCCATTCCCTTGATCCAGCCCGTTCCCAGGATGGATCGAACGGAGCGCACGTAAATTCGGGTTGGGCGAAGCAGCTCCTCACCAAGTGATCCATCGAGTTCGGGCGGACGCGATTTCAGCGTCAGTCCGGCACGATCGAAACAGATGTGCCGGACAAGCGAATATCCGTTGCTGTGTAGACCGCTGGAAGAAAGCCCGAGAACGACATCGCCGGGTTTGATGTTGCGTCCGTCGATGATCTCATCTTCTTCCACGACACCCACCGTAAAGCCGGCCAGATCGTATTCCCCTTCCAGAAAGCAGCCGGGATGCTCGGCAGTCTCACCCCCGATCAGGGCACAGCCGGCAAGTTTGCACCCCTGGGCAATCCCCTTGAGTACCGCTGTCGCAATGCGCGGCTGCAGCTTGTCGGTCACGTAGTAGTCCAGAAACACCAACGGCTCTGCGCCGAGAGTGAGGATGTCGTTCACGTTCATCGCCACCAGGTCGATACCGATGGTATCGTGTCGATTGGCCATGAGAGCGATTCTCAGCTTGGTACCCACACCATCGGTGGAACTGACCAGAAGTGGGCGCCTGTACCCGGCCGGGATACGAAAAGCCGCTCCAAATCCTCCGATACCTGCGACGACTTCCTTTCGCATCGTCGTCCGCGCAACCGCCTTCGCAGCCGCAGCGACACGATCACCGGCCGCAATACTCACACCCGCCTGACGATACGAGCTGCCCCCTGATTTACTTTTCACTTGCGGCCTCCCTGCCCCAACTACAAATCCTCTGGCGCGTGCGCATGGCTCGCGTCGTATGGATCGTGCATGGGTATCAACGCCCGGCACGAATGGGAAGCCTGTACGATGTTCGAGTGTTTTCTG
>CAZEWD010000261.1:0-4638 GCA_964515725.1 uncultured Binatia bacterium (SeqCode) | reverse complement strand
TCCACGCTCTATGCCCTGGAAGCGTCGAAAGGGATGGACTTCAAACTCGAGCGTATCGCTTCCACGCTGTGTGGTCTCGGGAACCCGCACTTGCGCTATCCGGTCATCCATGTCGCGGGAACCAACGGCAAGGGTTCGGTTGCGGCGTTCTTGCATGCCATCTTATCGGCGCAGGGTGGATCGATTGGCCTCTACACATCGCCCCATCTCGTTCGTTTTACGGAGCGTATCCGCGTGGGTGAGGGTGAGATCTCCGAGGACGAGGTGGTTGAACTGGCAAGTCTCGTGCGCCGCGCAGCGGCTGGCTCCGGAGTCGAACTGACGTTCTTCGAATTCGTCACAGTTCTGGCCTTCGAGTACTTCGCGAGGCGCAAGGTTTCGCTGGCGGTGGTTGAAGTGGGGTTGGGCGGACGTTTGGATGCGACCAATATGGTTCATCCCCAGGTCTGTGCGATTACCAGCATTGGACTCGATCATTGCGAATTTCTCGGTGACGGCATCGAATCGATTGCGGGTGAAAAAGCGGGTATCATCAAGCCGGGTGTGCCGCTCGTGGTGGGCCCCGTGCCGCAGCCGGCCGCTTCGGTCATTCGGCAGGCAGCCGAAGCAAAGAGTGCGTCCGTCGTTTGGATCGGCCGGGATGCGTGGCTCGAAACAAGTGAGTGCGGGTTACGTTATGTTTCGCGAGACAGGAGTCTGGACGGGCTCGTGCTTGGCTTGCGCGGGAGGCACCAACGGGACAATGCGGCCGTGGCCATTGCCGCGTCGTTGCAGTTGCCGAGGTCGCTGCAGCCGGACGATGGAGCCATCCGCGCTGGGCTTGCGCGGGTTCGCTGGCCGGGGCGGTTGGAAATTCTTGGCGAGTGGCCGCGGGTGATCGTCGACGGCGCGCACAATCCCGATTCGGTGGAGGCGCTGGTGCGCGAACTGCCGCTCCTCGTGGGGGATCGGCCGGTCCATCTCGTCGTCAGCATGATGAGGGACAAGGACTGGCCGGCGATGATCGATCGACTTGGGCCTCGGGTGACACGGGCTACGGCCACGGTGGCTCTGCCCCGGCGTGGGGCGGATGTCGTTGCGATGGCGGAAAGACTCTCCCGTTTCGTTCCGGTGGATGTTGTCGAAGATCCGATCGAGGCAGTCGAGCGGGCACTCGCCCAGTGCTCCGGGGCCGATGCCCTTCTGGTGACGGGTTCTCTCTTCCTCGTCGGGGCGGTCTACTCGACGCTGGAGAGGCGGGCGGCGAGTTCCCGCATCGTCGACTCAGTTTCTTCCGCATTGCAACCATAGTCGCGGTAGGGTCTAAGAGCCTCCGGATGCGTGCTGCGTTGTTCTTGTTTGGTGTGCTCGTCTGCCTGGTGGCGACAGTGCGTGCGGATGGGCCGCGGCGGCGGTTGGATTCGGGCGAACAGGTGATCGTCGATGCCGACAGCCTTTCGTATGACAAGACGACGGACACGATCAGCGCTACGGGGAACGTGATGATCCGCCGTGGCGAGACGGAGTTGATGGCGGATCAGGTCATTCTTCGTCGCGCTACCAACGAAGCAGAAGCGTACGGCAATGTCAGTCTCAGCGATCCCGAGGGTGTGCTGTTTGCCGAAACCATTTTGCTCAATCTGGACGACGAAACCGGGGCTCTCACGGGCGCTGCACTCAAATCACGTCGCTTGCAGTATTCGCTATGGGGAAGCCGGATCGAGAAGGGTCTGGGGCAGAGTTATCGAATCCAGAACGGCCGTTTCACGACGTGTAACTGTGAGGAAGGCCGCCAGGCATGGAGTATCAGCGGCAAAGCGCTCGAGGTCACTCTTGACGGCTACGGCATCTTGCGCGGGGCGACCTTCAATATCCTCGATGTCCCGGTCCTCTATGTGCCGCGTGCCGTCATCCCGGTGCAAAGAGAGCGCCAGAGTGGTTTTATCATGCCGCGCTTCGGTGCATCGAACCGGCGCGGCTTCCAGACTCTTCTCCCGTTCTATTGGGCGATTTCGAAGACTCAGGATGCGACAATCGGTTTCGATCTGGAAACCAGTGCGCGGCTCGGTGCGCTGGCGGAGTATCGCTATGCCCTGAGCCGGACCAGCAGGGGAATCCTGGCGGCGTCGTACTTCAATGAAGCGATTCGCGGGGAGGGCCCGAGGACGGCGAATACGGTAGCAGCGAATCGGTGGAATTTTGCCACAAATCAACGACAGGTGACCTTCGGTGGCGGGCTTGCGTACGCCGATGCTCTGATCGTCAGCGATGATCAGTTCTTCCGCGATATCAACACCTACGCTTTCGATCATCGCCGTACGGTCGCCATGCGCACCCTGCCCTATACGGCCACCCGGCTCGGCGCCCTGCAGGTCTGGGATAGTGCGGCTGCCAGGTTGGAAGCCGATTACTACCAGGATCTTGGAAGAGAGTCCGAGTCAGGCACTTTGCAGGCGGTGCCGCGACTCAATGTGTGGGGGCAAAAGACACTCGGTTCGTTCCTGCTGGCCGACGTTGCGGCAGAAGCAGTGGACTTCCAGCGGGGCAGGGGAACGGCCGGTGGCCGGCTCGACATCAATCCCGGTGTAACCATCGCTGTGCCGATGCGGCGTTATGGATTCGGCAGCCTGCGCATCTCGGGACGCGAGACGGGCTATCTTCTCAGTGAGTCCCGCGTAGATGCCGCTGCACCGCGAGATCTTCCGAGCCGATCGAACCGCGAGACCTTCGACGTCCGCGCCGAAATGGGAACCGTATTCAATCGGATCTACGACGTACATCGCTTCGGCTTCGAGAAAGTGAAACATACGATCGAGCCGGTGGGCGGTTACTTCTACGTGCCTGCCACGGCACAAGGTGATCTGCCTTTGTGGGACGGCGTAGACCGGATCAACCATCGCAACCTGCTGACCTATGGTGTCGTCACACGGCTCATCGGCAAGGAGGAACGTTCAGCGGACGATTCGAATACGGATCGGCGGCCGCCGATCCGGGAAATCGCGCGTCTTTCTCTCTTACAAAGCTACGATTTCAGCCGTGAAATCCCGCCGCTTGGTCGAACGGGGGCGGCGGATCACTTCTCGGACATCGACGTAGCGGGGCGAATCAATCCGAACCGCTTCTTTTCGTTCCGCTTCCTCACCCATTACGATACGCTGGCCCATGATTTCTCGGGTGCGCGCGTCGGTTTCTTTGTTGAAGATCCACGCGAACGATCTGATGAGGCCCGAGCCCGCCGCTTGGACACTCGCACGAGCGCGGGGGTGTCCTACCGTTTCCTCGTCGGAAACCAACTCGAACAGGTCGATACGAATGTGGTGCTTCGTCTGACGGATTGGGCGGGTTTTCTCTATTCGAGCCGATACAACATCCAGGCAAACCGTTTCCTCGACAATTTCGTCGGACTACGACTCCTCTCGAGTTGCGACTGCTGGGCTCTCGATCTGGCAGTGACGAACCGGACAAATCCGGCAGAAACGGAAGTTCGCGCACAGGTGACCCTTGTGGGGCTATCTTCTGCCAAGCAGGCATCGCGCGTTGCTGCGATGCCCTGAGATCAATAACTCTCAGGGATACGCACGACATCGGCCTGGAGTGCTCCGCCGATGAAGTGCAGATTCAGGGCGGCACCGACCGTGCCATTGTTACGGAACTCTTCGGCGATCGCGAGAATGCCCCGCCCGGTTCCGACCTGGGCATCGGGTGCCGGCCGTATGCGTGTCTGTCCGACCAGCGTTCCCTGCATCGCGTAGTTGAAAATCGATCGGGTTGGATTGGCTTTGCTATCGATCGACGAGAGGGTGGTATCCGAAAACCCCGATACCTCGAGACTGGCGGACAATCTCTGCTCGAATTCGTTGAAAGTTTCGAACAGCAGATTGGATCGTCCCGGCTCGCCCCGTTCCACATCCGCACTGCACGGTACGACCGTAAGATTCGATGTGATCGAGGTACCCAGGATGGGATCAGGTGCGTTGTCGTAGAAATGATTCAGCAACAGAACTCGAGGGCAACTGGTGTACTCCACCTCGTTGAACAGGAGCGCATTGTCTCCGTTGTTTCCGGCCAGACCGCGAATACCAATCGCCTGGTATTTTCGCGTTGCACCCGTCCTGCGGTTGATGATCGTGCCATCGCCCGTGAGCGCATTGCGGGATTGAGGCACTTCTCCCTCATCCACTACGAGACACCGCAACTCGCCGATGAACCCTTCGCTCAAGGGTGGTACGGGACCCGGGTATAAATCCATCGGGCGGCCATCGGTGGGAATCGGCGGCAAGCCAAATCCTGCCGTCCAGATCGTGGGTTGCTGGCGTGTCAGCCTGACTTGAAAGTCGGTGACACTCCACCAGGGCTGTCCTGTGGCGGGGTCGGGGGCGTTGTTGACATAGAAGCAGTGAAGCAAAAGCCGGTTGCCGGTTGCATTGCTGATCTGGATGATCGTGTCCTGTTCTGCATCGCGGACAACCTTGGGAAAAACCAGGATGGCGCTCGGCTCTTCGGTACTGACCTCGGCAAAGAGAATTCCCGGGGTGAGCACGGAGGCGACGAGATAAGAGAGCAGGAGAAATGGAAACACGCGCATGCCGCCACATATACGAAAGGGTGACTCGCGTGCCACCCCACGAGAATAAAAAAAAGGCAGGAGCCTTGGCTCCT
>CAZEWD010000260.1:0-4645 GCA_964515725.1 uncultured Binatia bacterium (SeqCode) | reverse complement strand
GTATCCGAGAAGGATCGAATCGAGTACCTCCTGGCAGCTCTCGGCATGAAATTGCAGGAAACCGCAATCGCGGGCGGCCAACACGTCATTGTGGTCCGGCTCCAGCGTAATCGGCGCAGCCAGAGCACGGGCAACGTTCACCAGCACCAGCGGCACGCGCCAGCCGGCAATCGAGTAGAGCATCTCGAACCCGTACAAGAGGCCCTGACTCGAAGTTGCCGTGAACACTCGCACTCCGGTGGCGGCGGCAGCCCCCGCCGCTGTGAGCATCGAATGTTCGGAATCGAGGGTCACCAGGCGTGCTGCCAATTCCCCCTGCGCAATCCAGCGCGCAAGTTCCTCGATGATTTCCGTCTGCGGTGTGATCGGAAACGCCGGCACATAGTCGACATCGGAAAGTCGAGCGCCCCATGCGGCAGCAGCGTTGCCCGTGAGCAACTCGCGCGTCATACACGTTCCTCCCGTACCGCATCGATGATCCGTAACGGACACTCCTCCACACACACCAGACAACCCTTGCAGTGTTCGTAGTCCACCACGGGGAAATGTTCCGCGTCGAGATGGATTGCGCCTTCCGGACACAGGGCAAAACAGAGAAAGCAGCGTGTGCAGCGATCCGTATGGATGACGGGCCGATACACGCGCCAACCATCCACACGCCGCAAGGCCGTGTTTCCTTTCGCCGTAATGGAAGGCGCCGCCTCCCGTGCGCTCAGATGGGGCAGAACAAACGGCTCCGTTACAGCAGCCGGAACACCATCAGAAGTCCGGGGCACGCCCAGCGACGGCGCACGTTCGTAAATGACACATGTTGTCTCGACATTCTTTTCGATCAGGTTGGCGGCAAGTCCCAGATCCGCCAGTTCACGGCGCACCGCTTCAGCCACGAGATCCCAGGGCACCAACCCGGTTGTCTTCAACGTGAACCCGGCCATCGGTGCGCTCAGCAGATGCTGGCCCAGCCTCTCCAGGACCAGCGTCGATACATCCTCGACCGCCAGACGCGACACGATGTGGAATTCCTCCCGCACGGATTCCGCCGTCCGGTCGCTGTTGAGGAGGAGAAGGCCGTGTTCCGGCAGACCATCGAGAACGGCCGCGTCAGGCGATCCGAGCAGGGAATCGTCCATGACCACCGTGATATCCGGCTTCGTGATATATCCGCGCTCGTCGATCCGGTCCTGGCCAATGCGAACGAACGAGACAACGGGTGCACCGCGCCGTTCGGCACCGTACAGAGGTGAATCCTGCACGGTCGAACCTCTCAGGAAAAAAGCACGACTCACGATGCGGCCGGCCAGCTTGACGCCTTCACCGCCGCGACCGTGGAATCGAATATGAACCACGGTGGACATCCTATCGTCCGAACGGAGCGATCCGTATGCCACAGCGCAGCCAGACGTGCTGCCACATCAATCGACACGGTACCTGGTAGGAGTAGGGTGTCGATTGTCACCGATGGGAATCAGCGATGCGGGACTGACAATCCCTCAGGAGTGACGATGGCACCTACGAGGTGCCCTATGACGTCCCCGATGCCATGAGAGTGGAGACACACGGCGACCGGCTCTCCGGTCCACGCATTCTTGCCCGGCCAGCGTCGTTTACTTTCGCTGTGCCGCCACCTGCAGGAACAGAGCCGGATCATTCGTGATGATCCCGGTGACACCGTCATCGAGCAACGTGTTCATCGACTCCACATCGTCGACCGTCCAGACGATGACATGCAATCCTGCGTCGAGGGCAGTGCGGATCAAGACGGGAGACAGGGTGAGAAAGGGGAACGGTCCACCCGGCTGGAGGGCATCTGCGGCTAATTCCACTGCCCGATCGATATCACGCTGGCGTAAGCCAGAAACGAGGTAGGCTGTGTAGATATCGGGTGCCAGCTCCTTCATCCGTGCCAGAGCATCCGCATCGAACGACTGGACGATGGTTCGCCGTTCCACTCCGAGGCGCCGCAGGACGGAAACCATCTCGTTTGCCGTTTCCACAGGCCCATGCCCGGGGGTCAGGCAATTTCCCGAGAAGATCTTCAGTTCCACATTCACCAGAATGTTCGGATCGAGAGCGAAGACCTCTTCGAGAGTCGGAGGAACCTGATCCGTTGGGTTCCCATCGCCGTCGAGAAGATGGCAGCGCCGGACCTCTTCGAAGGTCAGTTCACTGACACAGCCGCGGCAGTCTGTGGTGCGGTCGACCGTATCATCATGCATCAACACGAGCTTGCCGTCCCGGGTCAGTTCGCTGTCCATTTCGAGCGCATCGATGCCCTGGGACAACGCCTCCCGAAACGCCGCCAGAGAATTTTCGGGAAATGGATTACCCGGGCCCGTAATACCCTGGCCGCGGTGTGCAAAACCTGCGGCTGGCTTCAGCGCTGCGATACGTTGACGTACTTCGACTCGCGCCTCCACATTCTTCGTCACAACGCGTTCGTAATCGACACCGCACCCCGCAAGAAGAGACAGGGCCACGATTCCACAGCCAAAGGCAATTCGTCGCATACGCCCTCCGGCACACGGCGTACGTGCACACGATCCGGCTGTCAACTTCATGCCTGACCGAATTCAGACAAAACCCGGATAGTCATCGACCATTACGGCCGCCCGTCTCGATCGCCGGTGAATGGATACGGTTCATTCAAAGCCACGGCGGACGCCGGTGTGCCCGTGCAAATGCCAGAAGCACCGAAATGCGCAGGTCCCTCCCCCGGCACTCGCGGCTGCACTCCAGAAGGTGCTCGGCGCCTGCGAAGTCGCTTGCCCGCAGACACTCGGTTCCCAGCCATCCGTAGACCGAAGCCTCCCGCCTGCGGCGCATGGCGGCGATTTCTGCAGTTGAAAATCGTTGGCGCAAGTCTGGATTGCCGAATACCAGATCGAGGGAACGCAACACCAACTGCGGATCACGCGCAAACCCGAGCGCCATGTCGTCGGGATGAATGCGGAGGTCGACGATGGGTCTGCCGCGCAGGGCCACGAACGGCCCCAATGCTGCCAGACGACACCACAGCTCCCACTCGGCAACGGGGAACGCCGCAGGGTTGAAGGCGCGATCTGCATCCAGACGCGATTTGCGAATCAGGGCCGCACCCGCACAACCGATGAGCTCCTGCTGCAACATGGGCCGCAAAACGTCGCCGGATGGCTCCGGTGTGCCGATGGGTCGCGCCAGGTAACCGATACGTCTGCCATGAAGATCGATGCGGCGGACACGCCCGTAGGCCACCGGTGCCGATGGATTGCGTTCGAGGGCACGCCACAGACGGCGCAGCGCATGCGGACGCAGCCGGTCGCCAGCATCGAGAAAAAGTACACTCTTTCCGTGCGCCAGCAGGAGTCCCGCATTCCGCGCTCGCGCAGCGCCACGACTTCCCTGGCGTTGAATGCGCAAACGGGCATCCCGAATGTGCGATAGACGCTGCCCCACATCCTCTGGTGAACCATCATCCACGATGATCAGCTCCAGATCGACTCTCTTCTGTTCGAGTACGCTCTGCACCGCCTCTTCGAGATAGGTTGTGCCACGATAGACGGGCATGACGATGGAACAGCTCGGGCGAAGGCTGGACACACGTGACTTCTGGCGAATCGGAAACATTCCCGCAACCCGCAAGCCTTGCCACACTCGCCGCCTGCTGGCACTTCGATGCACATGGCTCTTCGGCGGGTTCGCGCGGCGATCTACGATGCTCTGATCGTCCATATGACGGCGGATTGGTATGCAGCGGTTCTTGACCGTCTGCCCCATTGCTGCCGGCTGCTCGACGTCGGCATCGGAACCGCCAGCGCACTCCTCGCGCACCAGCAGCGGATCACCGAAATGGATCTTCGGATCACGGGTGTCGACATCGACGCGGCGTATGTAGCCAGAGCGCGTGAGGAGATCGTGCGGCGTGGACTTGCCGATCGGATCGAAGTGCGGCTCGAGTCCATCTACGAGCACCACGGGGGACCCTACGACGCTGCGTATTTCAGCGGTAGTTTCATGTTGCTCCCCGACCCTCCGGCTGCCCTGCGTCACGTCGCATCGCTCCTTGTCCCGGACGCCAGAATCCACTTCACACAGACCTTCGAGTCACGCCGATCCCCGTTGCTGGAAACGATCAAGCCCTTGTTGCGGCTGGTAACAACGATCGACTTCGGGCGTGTCACCTACGAGGATTCCTTTCGCCGCCACCTGCAAGATGGAGGTCTCGTCCTGGAAGATCTGACGACGCTGCACGAGGGTCGCGCCCGGAGATCGGTTCTCGCCACTGCGCGAGTAGCCTGAGATCGAGCGAATGGCGGAACGATCCAGAACGGCAATCCTTGATCCTCCTGGCGCAAGCAGAGAACATGGTCAGATGTCCGAAGTGCAAGATCCTCGCATGCACGAAAAGGTGATTTTTCATGCCTCGGGTCTGTCGAAGGTCTACTCGATGGGCGAGATCGAGGTGTACGCGCTGCGCAACGTCGATCTCGATCTGTACGAAGGGGAGTTCGTCGTTCTGCTCGGTCCCTCGGGCAGCGGTAAATCGACGCTTCTGAATATCCTGGGAGGGCTCGACGTGCCCACGCACGGCACCGTGCGCTTTCTGGAACACGACCTGACCGTCAATGACGAGACGGCGCTGACGAACTTCCGCCGCCAGCACATCGGC
>CAZEWD010000259.1:0-4646 GCA_964515725.1 uncultured Binatia bacterium (SeqCode) | reverse complement strand
AAGGTGAGCGCACCAACGTAGATTCCCGTCAGAGCGACTCCAGCAATCCAGGCCGGACGCCCGTGAAACAGAAAGGCGAGTAAAAGCGCGTAGACGGGCAGGCGCGCACTGCAACTCATCAGGGGGAGGATGAACAGTGTGAGCCAACGTTCGCGCTTCGAGTTGATCGTTCGCGCTGCCATCATCGCCGGCACCGCACAAGCAAAACCCGACAAGAGCGGTACAAACGATCGGCCGCCGAGACCCAGATACGACAGTGGCCGATCCACCAACGTCGCAGAACGTGCCAGGTAACCAGAATCCTCCAGCAGAATGATGCCGAGGAACAGGATGAAAATCTGTGGCACGAACACAAGAACCGCACTCAGGGATGCAAGGACACCGTTTGCCAGAAAACGCAGGGCCAGGTTGTGTTCGTCGAAGGCGAGGACCCAGTTCGCCAGTGCCGAAAACATCCTGTCGACCAGATCCATGGCCGGCGCCGCAGCCCAGAAAACACTCGAAAACAACCCGCTCATCAAGACGACGAAGAAAACCAATCCCCAGACGGGATGGAGCAGCCACGCATCAAGCTTGCGGCTGCGCTCGAACGCGGTCCGGCGGGCGGCAGCAATCTGCGCGCTGCTCGTCGAACCGGATGCCGTTGATTTTGGCTCGGGCGGCTTTTTCCGGATTACAGACGCGACCAGCGCCTGCATTTCCCGGGTGACCGATTCGACCCTTTCCGAATCCCACAGGAGCACCAGTTCCGGCGCTGGTGGTGGCGGGGCCTCCAACTCACGCCGGATCGTCGTGACCAGGTTGGAAACCCCTTCCCCCGTGCGACCATTGATGAGAACGACCGGTACGCCAAGCTTTGACGACAGCAGAGCTGCATCGACGGACTCTCCGTGCTCCACGAGAAGATCGTTCATCGTCACCGCCAGCACCACTTGAAACCCGGCATCGAGCAACTGCTGGGTGAGCAGTAACTGGCGCGACAGATGCAGAGCATCAGCGATCGCCACGACCAGGCTGGCGTGACCATAATGCTTGTGGGCGTAAATCGCCTCGAAGGTAACGCGTTCATCGGGCGATTTGGGATGCAGACTGTACGTCCCGGGCGTGTCCATGATGAGGATTCTCTCGCCGAAACGTTCCTGTGTACGGCCAATCGAGTAATCGACGGTTGCACCCGGATAGTTCACCGTCTTGAACTTCGAGCCGGTCAGCCAGTTGAACAGTGTCGTCTTGCCACTGTTCGGACTCCCCACGAGCGCCACGAAACGTTGCGCTGTCGGCGCTGCGGGTTCAGTCAGATTTTTATGCATGCCGCCTCCTCCCAGCGAAGGGCGATGACGGTGCCTCGGATCTCGACGATCAGCGGATCACCGAACGGCGCTCGGCCGCGGACCCGCACTTCCTCTCCCCGGATGAAGCCGATTTCGCGCAAGCGCGCGACAAGCACGGCATCACCCTCGAGACCCGTAATCCGCGCCACCCGATTGGGAGGAGTCTGCGCAAGTGTCATCAATGCTCCTCTCTAACGTGAGCGGGCGCCCGGTCGAATCTCACTGGCGTAGTTGAATCCACACGGAGGATTGACCTCATTGCTCATTCGGAACACTCTCCCTCAGCGATGGTGCGTCTCCGAAAACTCTTGTCAGACGTCTCCCCGATCACAGCATTGGTGGCCGGCTCGCTCTTCCTGCTGTCCGGATGTATCGCTGACAATTGGCAGATACCTGCCGATCAACCGCCTGCCCATCCCTCCCGTCTTGAGATCCGGCTGACAGCGGATGGTCACATCGACCTCATCGAGCGCGGCGGTCACACTGTCCTGCGCCGCGCCTGGGGCGAAGCCCTGCTGGATATCGATGGCGTTGAACAGACCATTTCATCACGCGACTGTGCCGAATACTGGAGCGCTGGACCTATGCTCCTGGACGGCAGTGAGTATTTCGCTGCGGCAGAAGGGTACTGCCGGCGCTGCGAACAGGATGGAATCCTGCTGGACTGGCGTGTCTACAAGGATCCCGCGCACGATACTGTGATCATCAATCTTGGGGTGGAAAACCACGGGAATCGCCCATTCCGTGTGCTGCGTCTGACGCCTCTCATCAGCGAAGGTCCCGAAGGAGGCCTTTTTGTTGGAGACAATCCGTCAGAACTGCGCATCCTCGACAACGGATCAAACATCGCCCTCGATATTGACGCCAGGCTCCATTACGCCGACGAACCACGCAATCCGATTCTCGATACCCTCCTGCCGATCGTGTCACGCGGGAACGTGGTGTCGAACTGGAATCATGCCATTGTGGATCTGGCAGGCGGGCATTCGTGGATCGCCGGAACTCTGAATGTCGAACGATCCTTCCCGAGCCTCGGTACACGTTGGATGAAGGAGGCGGCACCCTCACTCGACGGCCGGTCGGGACTCGACTTCATCGCCGACAACACCCTGTTGTTTCGTGGGAAGACACTCGCGGCGGGCGAGCGGGTCGACTCTGAATGGATGTACTTTGCTCCCATCAACAGCGATCCCCTGACCGGTCTCGAACAATACGCAGACGCCATTGCGGCATGGCAGGAAATCACGGTCTGGACCCGGCGCGGCTCGGGCCGGCGCGTGCCAAATGGCTGGAACAGTTGGACCGGCTCGGATGGCACCGGCGGATTGGGCACCGGCATCGATGAACGAAGCATGCTGGAAAACCTCGAGGTAATGGCGCGTGAGTTTGCCCCTTTCGGTGTCGATTACTTCCAGATCGACGATGGATATCAGATCGCGGATGGTGACTGGTTGGCGCGCCCAGACCGTTTTCCCTCGGGTATGCGAGCAATGACCCGCGCCATCGAAGACAAAGGACTGAAGCCGGGCCTGTGGATCAGCGCCTTCAGTGTCGACAAGAAGTCATCGTTTTTTGCCGAGCATCCCGATTGGACAGCCCGGCCGCGAGATAACGTCCTCGGGCCACTGCTCGATCCCGGCTCCGGCAAAGCCGTGCTCGATCTACACAATCCGGCTGTCCTCGACTGGTTGCGGTCGACACTGCGCCGTTACCGGGACGACTGGGGCGTGCAATGGCTCAAGTTGGACTTCGCCTATCAGGCCTTTCCGTACGCTCCGGCTTCTTCGTCTCTCACCGCAGTAGAGGCCTACAAAAGAGCTCTGATGGCGATCCGGGACACCCTGGGCGATGATGTCTTTTTCCTCGGAATCGGTCTGGTTGGAATGAACTACGGAGTGGTCGACGGTATGCGTTTGACACTCGACGACGGACCGCGATGGGAGGAGGAGAATCCATTTGCCCTCATCGCACAGGGCGGTAGCTTCAAATCGAGTGTACGCACAGGGGCGCGTCGCTACTACCTGCACAACCGTGTCTGGTTGACCCACAATGATCTGTTGTTCTTCCGGACCGACCCGAATCACCCTGACGAACCCGTCACCATAGACGAGGCTACGACACTGGCCTCGTTCATGGGAATGAGCGGCTCGATCATCAAGTTTGGCGAGGATCTACGCACCCTCACGCCGGAACAGGTGAACATCTGGCGCCGCTTGCTGCCGATTTATCCGGCAACGGCACGACCACTGGACCTTTTCACACGGATGTATCCCGAAGAATGGATCCTCCGGATCGGCGGTTCCATGGCGGGTGCGCAACAGACCTGGCACGTACTGGGGCTGCTCAACTGGGGGCGCAACTACGACTATTCGGCTGCGGCAGCGCCCGTGGAAATGCCCGATACCCTACGTAGATACACGGTACCCCTGGCCGATGCCGGGCTGGACGGTGAACGCGAATACCTGGCACAGGAGTTCTGGTCGGAATCCTTCCTGGGTGTCGTCCAGGGAAATATCACGTACGACGTGCCGGCCCATGGGCATGCGCTCATTGCACTGCGTGAGAAAAGTGGACATCCACAGTTTCTCGGGCACAACCGCCAATTCACACAGGGAGGCACTGATCTTGTCGAAGAGCGTTGGGACGAGGTGCGCAACACCCTGCGGCTCACCTTCGACATGGACCAGGGTCCGGCAGGGTCCGTGCCCTTTGAATACCGCTTACGGTTGTACGTGCCCGGCGGATTCCGTCTGATTTCTGCCGATGTGGGGAATGGGCGTCTCGGACAGAATGGGCCGGTCCTCACCGTGGCACTGACACCACAAGCGGCAGGGCGTCTCACCTTCCGGTTCGACTTTCACCGGAAGTGATCCATGACGGCTGCGGCTGGCAATCTGGTTTGTCACGGGGAACACAGGCACCCCGCGAAAAGCCGGGGTGCAGATCTGGCCCGGCAATTCAGGCCTTCCTGTTCCGGTTCTTCTTCACGGCAGGGAACGGAGGCTCAGCTCATACAGGATGAAGCGAGCATAGAGAAGCAAGCCCTGTGCATAACCTCAGGTCAGCCTTTGGTCGTCCGTCCGATGACCAGCTTGCGTCCCGCCGGGTGATGGAAATCGGGCCTATCCACCGGGTGATGTAAGGCCCAGTAGGACAGAGTTCCGTCCGCGGCCTCGATCACAGCCGCAACCCCCAGTTGGAGAGGTTGCGAAAGGAACCCCAGAGAGGAGAGATCGATGTCCGTTTCTAGTAGGCCGTCTTCTGCTTGAAAAAAAACCGTCAGGCAGGGCACCGCCTGTGTCTCTTTTATCGGAG
>CAZEWD010000258.1:0-4660 GCA_964515725.1 uncultured Binatia bacterium (SeqCode) | reverse complement strand
CAACGGCAGGAAACGCGCCATTTCGAAGGCATAAGCCACGGCTTTTTGCGCGGAATCCGACAGGTCTGTCGGCACGACAACAGCAACGCCGTTGCCCTGCGGATCACGCAATCGGAAGCCCTCGGCATTCACCCCTTCGTGCAGGGTGAGCACAGGACAGGGACTTCGATCGATCAGCCGTTCGGTAACTGATGCGTGATCCGCCGTGCTCCATCCGTGGCTGCCCAGAACGAGGAGATCGGCCGGCAATGCGTTGGCCAGTTCGAGAAGCACGACACCGAGGGGACCGGAACTGATGCTGGCCTCCACCGCCACGGGTCCCTTGATCTCCTTGATGAGAGCCCTCAGTTGCGACTCGGCACTGATGCTGGATGATGATCCATCATCGCGATGGACCTCGTTCCACTCCCAGGCGCGCGTCACCCCGGGTTGGACCCCGGCAATGTTGTGGTGCAGGAGAAGTCGCGCACCAAATGCGGCACACACTTCAGCGGCAAGGGCCAGTTCCTTTCTCGACAGATCCGAGAAATCGATGGGACAGAGAACGTTCCGCAAGAGCGACATACGCACCTCCGTACTTCCAGCGCTACTTCAAGTTCCCTGCCAGAAGATCATCGCAAGACGCTACGCTGCGAAGAGAGAAGCCGGCGCAAGATTGCGAGGGAATCGCCCGGCTGTTCCTGAAGCCGGGAAAGCCAGCAGAAGATTTCCCGTTTGGCGCGTCCCCGAAGTCTGTGGAACACTACGCTCGATGTCCTGGAACCGATCCCTCCTCTTTTGCCTTCTGCTCGGTTTCTACGGCTGTGTGCCACGAGAGCCGCCCGAGCCCCTGCTTCCGCCACCTGTACCGACCGCCCCGTTGCTCTCCGAAGAGGACGTCAGGCCGATCGCACGCCCCGACCTGCACATCGAATCGGTACAATCGGAGCCTGCCGCCGATGGTTCGGGGACCCGGGTGACCGGTATTCTCGTGAATCGGGGGAATGGCCCGGCACGGACCCTCGAAATCACGGTACGAGTGTTCGATGCGCAAGGGGGTCTACGCCAGCAAACGACGGCGCATGTGGATCGGATTCCCTTGCCTGCCGGAGCAAGCACCTCTTTCTCGGCAACACTTGGTCATGACCCGGAAGCGGAAGAAATTCGCGTCGAAGCCATCGGGAAGTAACGATCGAGCATCCACCGGCGGAACGGCGCTTCGCCGGTACTCAAGGATCCGCCGCACGGAACGTACCAGATCCATCGTGTTTCCGGCCAGGCACACCCCGCATTCTACGGGCTCAAAGATTCTGGATCGATGTCTGTGTATCCGGCTGGAACCGCATGGATATCATCGAGAGGCACAGGGAATACTCGGAAATCCTGCGTCAGACACAGACGGAGGTCTCTCTACCACTTCTCGAGTTTCGCAAGGCGCTCCCGATGCCATGCCGGGTCCCCGAAAGCGTGTTCGTTCCACTTCGCGCGCTTGAACCACAAATGCATGTCGTGCTCCCACGTAAAACCGATACCCCCATGGATCTGTACTGCTCGGTTCGTGGTTCGTGCATAGACATCTGCCAGACGTGCCTTTGCTACCGATGCGGCCCGCGACGCCTCCTTCGGCCGGTGATCGAGCGCATACGCTGCATACCACACAAGGGAACGTGCGGGTTCGATGTCACTGACCATCTCTGCGCATATATGTTTGACGGCCTGGAATGAACCGATCGGGCGGCCAAACTGCTCCCGTACCCGCGCGTATTCCACCGAAAGTTCGAGAGCGCGCTGCGCTCCCCCCAGACAATCCGCAGCGAGGACTACGCAGGCCGCATCCATCACGCGACTCAACACCTTCCAGCCTTTCGTCGCATCTGCCATGAGAGCAGATGCCGGGACTTGTACGTCCTCGAACTCCACCTCACATGGGCGCCGTGTCCGATCGATGTCCTCCAAGGGGTGGATCCGTAGCCCTGGTAGGTCACACGGAACGAGAACGATACCGATCCCCGATTCACCTCTACCCTGCATGCGGACGGCTACCAGGAGGGCATCTGCCACATGGGCATCGAGGACAAACTGCTTCGTGCCACGTAGAGTGAAACCGTTACGATTTTTTGTACACCGGAGTGCCACTCCTTCGGCATCCCAGCGGTCGCTCGCCTCGAGAAGGGCCAGTGTAACGATCGCCTCGCCCGAAGCGATGCGCGGCAGCCAGGCCTTTTTGTGTGCGGGCGGCGCGCCATAGGTCAGTGTCAGCGCCCCCAGAACTGACGAAGAAAAGTAGGGTCCCGGCGCCACGGCACGGCCGAGTTCTTCGGCCAGGACGGCCAGATCCAGAATACCCAGACCGAGTCCTCCCCAGGTTTCCGGGATCACCAGTCCAGTCCATCCCATTTCCGCCATGCCCCGGTGCAGGGCACGCGAGAAACCATCGCCCTCAGGTGGGATGACCTGGCGCACGAATTCCGTCGAACACTCCTTCGCCAGAAAATCTCGAGCGCTTCGCTGCAAAAGTTCCTGATCTTCTGAAAGTCCGAAATCCATCGATTGTCTCCGGGGCGCTCCTTCCCGTTTCCGGTATTTCCGGTACTTCGGCTAGCCCCTGTATCAACGTACCTGTTGCTCGAGGTCCAACACGGAATGGCTTTTCCGCCGTCTACGCGGATCTCTCCCTTGGTAGTCCCAGGCCACGTTCGCTGATGATGTTCTTCTGGATCTGTGATGTTCCACCACCGATGATCAGACCCAGAGTGAACATGAATTCCACCGGCCAGGTGCCACGGTCGATGACGTGTCGAGAGCGGCGCGCCAGTGTCCCATAGGAGCCCATGATTTCCATGGCCAGTGCGGCAATGTCATGGTTGAGTTCGGTCGAGACGAGTTTGTTGACCGACGCTGCGATCCCCGAGGAACGACCTTTGATTGAATCCGTCAGTTGTCGAAAAGCGTGGTATTTCATGGCTTCGACACGCAAAAGCAGGTCCGCCAGCCGCTGGCGCATGACCGGGTCCTCACTTGCCGGGCGCCCGTTACGGAGGTGTTGCCGCGCCAGCCGCACCAGGCCATTGAACATCTGCTGGGTTCGCGTGGTCGATCCGAGCATGTTGCGCTCGTGTGCCAGGGTGGAATTGGCCACGAGCCATCCCTCGTTCAACTGACCTACCAGATTCTGCCGTGGCACCCGTACGTCTTCGAAAAAGACCTCGTTGAAGCCGGCGTCTCCTGTCATCTGGACGAGCGGACGCACCGTGATGCCGGGCGATCTCATGTCGATGAGGATGTAGGAGATCCCTTTGTGTTTGGGCGCCTGAGGATCGGTGCGGACGAGGCAGAACATCCAATCGGCGTATTGCGCATTGGATGTCCAGACTTTCTGGCCATTGACGATGAACTCATCGCCAACGAGATCTGCCCGCGTCTTCAATGATGCGAGATCCGATCCCGAGCCGGGCTCCGAATACCCCTGACACCAGATTTCTTCGGCCGTCAGGATTTTCGGCAGGTAACGCTGTTTCTGTTCCTCGGTGCCGTGGCGGATCAGCGTCGGACCGACCATCTGGATCCCCATGATCCCGATCAGCCCGGGAGCGCGCGCAAGCAGCAGTTCTTCGTTAACGATCGTCTGCCGCACCACGTCGGCTTCTTGCCCACCGTATTGCCGGGGCCATCCGAGAGCGACAAGACCGGCATCATATAATTTGCGTTGCCACGCACGCATCTCGGCGATCTTACGCGGATCGCCATGTTCACTGGGCTGTGAATCCCTGTCCTTACGGGGAACGTTGGTCTTGATCCAGGCCCGCACCTTCTGGCGGTACGCTTCCTGTTCCGGTGTAAAAGAAAGATCCATGATTCACCTCATCTGTCCTGCGGCCTGCTTGACGCATTCGGCTGCACGGAGCAACCAAAACCTGAGCTCCCTGTTCGAAATCAGGTGCTGCGGCGGACGAATCGCCCCCCCAGCTCAGACTTTCACCCGATGCAGTCCCAACCAGCGACGGATTGCCCAACGTTGAACACGGCTTGGGATCTTGCCGCGAAGGATATGGCGAATCCACGAATCGGCGCTCACCGGATAACGGAATCGCGGGTGAGCCGTCTCGAGAGCCTGCGCAATGACAGCAGCCACCTCCTGCGGATCGCGTGCGTTCTTGCGAACATATTCATCGACCGTTTTCTCCAGGTGATCGAGGATGGGTCGATAGGCACTGTCCGGCGGTTTGATCCGTGGCGAGTTGTCCCAGATCCCTGTCCGGTATGGTCCCGGCTCGACCAGAATGACATCGATACCGAAGGGACACACCTCGAAGGCCAGTGACTCCGCCCAGCCTTCCACGGCCCACTTGGACGCACAGTAAATCGAGTTCGCCGGCTCTCCCGAGAATGCCGAATCGCTGGAAACGATGAGAATCCGCCCCCGCCGTTGTGTGCGGAATACCGGCAGCAAAGCGCGGGTCAGCCGCAGCACTCCGAAGAAATTGGTTTCCATGACACGCCGTTCATCGCTCTCCGGCAGATCCTCGAAGAAGGCGCCCACGGCCACGCCTGCATTATGAACGACCGCATCCAGGCGTCCTCCCGTCTTTTCCAACACGGCAGTAACCGCAGCGTCGACGGAGTGCGGCTCCGTGACATCGAGAAGCTCTACGCTGACACGCTCCCAGACTCCCGCCCTGGA
>CAZEWD010000257.1:0-4665 GCA_964515725.1 uncultured Binatia bacterium (SeqCode) | reverse complement strand
CACATAGGGTTCGGCGAAGAGCTGGCAGTAGCCGATCAACGTCATGATGACGACAAAACCAAACGTTGGCGCCAGCATCGGCAGAGTCACACGGCGAAATTGCTGCCAGTTCGTTGCGCCATCGATGGATGCCGCCTCGTACAGGCGCTCTGGGATACTCTGCAGTCCCGCAATGAAAATCACCATATTGAAACCGAAATTTTTCCATGCCGCCATCATAATGATGGCGGGCATGGACCAACGTGGGTCTCCGAGCCAGTCGATCGGCGCCACACCAACTGCACTCAGGACATAATTCAGGATTCCGACCCTGGGGTGGTAGAGTGCACGCCACACGACGGCCACAGCAACGAGCGTGGTCACCACAGGCAGGAAGAACACGGTGCGAAACCAGGCGCTACCACGCACCAGACGGTTCGTCAGCAACAGCGCCGCACCGAGGGAGAGCGCGATCGATAATGGCCCGCCGAGGAGGACGAAAAACGCGGTGTTGCGTAACGCAATGTGAAAAAGCGGGTCGCGCAATAGGTCCGTGTAGTTGCGCCAGGCCAGAAAACGCAGGTTGCCGAGATTGGCGAGCGCATAGATGTCGAAGTCAGTCAGGCTCAGGACAGCCGCCGCAATCACCGGGAGTGCGAAGAACAAGAGCAGTGCCAGCAGTGCTGGCGCCGCAAAGAGCACACCCGGATTGATCCGCCTCATCGGTTTTCCCCGGAGACGGTACGGCTGCCCGGAACACTTCTGTGGTCGAGCAGCCAGCGGCGCTTCTCCAACACCGCGTCCGTATCGGAGTCCAGTGCTGCCAGTGCCTCCTCCTGTGACATTTCGCCTCGCACCGCGGCTTCGGCATACCGCGTCATCAGCGCGGCAATACGTTCCCACTCGGGAATCCTGGGGGTGGATCGTACATGATCGAGTTGCCGATGGAACGCCCCGACACGCGGATCGTTACGCAGGATCGGATCGTCCCAGGCAGAGCGGCGTGACGGCAGGTCACCGCTGAGCGCGTAGAATGCGACCTGTTGCTCCGGTTCGGTGAGAAAACGGATCCATTTCCAGGCGAGATCCGTCCGGGTGGTACCACGCACCAGCGCCAGGCTGGCGCCACCAGCAGTCGAGACACCGTCATGAAGATCGTCCATCGCCGGCAGCGGCGCCGTCGCCCAGGCCTGATCGAGAGACTCGGGCAAACGCCGCCGGAACTCGCCCAGGTTCCAGGGCCCACTGATGTAGTAGGTGAAAAAGCCGGCCGCAAAATCCTGGTAGACGTTGGCGATCTGCGCTTCTCCCGAAAACGGGGCAAACCCTCGACGGAAAAGATCGATGAAGAAAGCAAAACCTCGGCGGAACTCGGCGCTGCGGAAGTTGCCGTAACGATCCCCATCACGCAGAAACTCGGCGCCCGCCTGCAGGGCGAAGATCGCTGGTAGCTGCCATTCGTTGAGAGGGAGAAATATGGCATACCGTCCTGAAGGGGAGCCATGACTCACACGTGCCATTGAGTCCAGCCAACCAGCCCAGGTGGTGGGGGGCTGCAAAACGCCGGCTGCCGTGAGAAGATCTTTGCGATAGAAAAGGACACGGGTATCGACATACCAGGGGATGCCGTAAACGGTATCATCGATCACATTGGTTTCGAGAATGCCGGGAAAGAAATCCGCACGACTCCCTTCGGTGTCGAGTCGTTCATCGAGAGGCTCGATGGCACCGATCGCCACCAGTTCTGGAATCCAGGTGTTGCCGGCCTGGACCACATCCGGGAGGGTTCCGGCGACATAGGCAGTCAGGAGTTTCTCGTGGGCAGCACTCCATGGAATCTGTTGCACTCGGACAACGACACCAGGATTACGCCGTACGAACTCAGGAAGGAGCCGCTGCACGAGTTCGCCCTCACTCCCCATGGCCCAGAACTGCAACTGCATTTGGGAATCGGTCGGAGATCGACAGGCTACCAACCAGAACACGAGAAGCAGGAGCCAGGCATTTCTCATGGAATGCACACGACATAGTTGGCATGAAGCAGCGCCACAGCGCCAGCCAACGACCTGGGCTATTCCTGAGATGCCCGCCTTGCGTGTTGTTGGCGCTCGACGGCCTCTCGGGTTATCAGCGGACCAGAGTCCGTCCGGGGACGCCGACTTGACCGGTGAACGGCGTATGCGAGAGAAGAAGACCTTGCGTCGGCTCATGGACTCGACCCACATCAACCAGAACACCCTGTGGCGGAAGATCCGCTTTGGGTTCTTTCTCACACTTCTTCTCGTGGGTGTGACGGCGCTGACCGCACAAGCCGAGATTACGTTCAATCTGGACAGTGTCGCTGCCAAAGCTGCACGAATGGCCGGTCAATCTTTCCAGGATCCCGGCACCATCCCCGACTGGTTGACCAGGATCTCGTACGATCAGTGGCGAGACATCCGTTTCCGGCAAGACCATGCCATCTGGCGCAATGCCGGCACTCCCTTCCAGATCCAGCTTTTTCATCCGGGCTTCTATTACAACCGGACGGTCACCATCAACCTCGTCGATGACGCGGGGATTCATCCTCTCCGCTTCTCGCCGAACGATTTCGATTACGGGCACAACGACTTTGCCAGCCGGGTGCCGCAAGGTCTGGGTTTCGCGGGCCTGCGCATCCATGCACCCATCAAACGGCCCGACTACTTCGATGAAGTCATCGTGTTCCTCGGCGCCAGCTACTTCCGCGCCGTGGGACGTGATGAGATCTTCGGACTGTCGGCGCGGGGTCTTGCCATCGACACCGGCCTTGCCAGCGGTGAGGAGTTTCCAACCTTCCGTGAGTTCTGGGTCGTCAAGCCAGCACTGTGGGCTACCGACATTGTTATCTACGCACTGCTCGACAGCCCGAGTATGACCGGCGCCTACCGCTTCATCGTCCGTCCCGGAGAGCAGACCCGCGTTGATGTAGAGGCCCGACTCTTCCCCCGTCGCGAAGTACAGCAACTCGGTCTGGCACCGCTGTCGAGCATGTTCTTTCATGGTGAGAACTCGTCGAAAACCGTCGAGGACTTCCGCCCCGAGGTACATGATTCCGACGGTCTTCTGCTGCATTTTCTGAACGGAGAATGGCTCTGGCGCCCGCTCACCAATCCCCGAACACTGCAAATCAGCAACATGCGCATGAACGAACCACGCGGTTACGGGCTCCTGCAACGTGACCGGGATTTCGCGAATTATCAGGATCTCGAAACCCACCGTGAACGGCGAGTCAGCAGTTGGATCCGCCCTCGTGGTGAGTGGAAGGCAGGACGCATCCTGCTCGTCGAGATTCCGAGCAAGTTGGACAGCAACGACAACATCGTTGCTTTCTGGGTACCGGAGAAGGCGCCCAAGGCCGGTGAGACCCTGACCGTCCAATACACAATTTTCTGGTTCGGTGACGACCCGATGCGACCGCCAGGCGGGCGTACGGTTTCAACGCGCCGTGACCGTGGCAACCGAGACGATGTGTACCGGTTCGTAATCGAATTTGCCGGCCAGGAATTGGAAGAGATCCCGGCCGAAACGGTACTACACGGTGCAGTCAGTGTGGCTTCGGGTGACGATGTTGCCGAGTTGCTCGACCAACAGGTCGTCAAGAATGACGTCACCGGGGCCTGGAGGCTGACGTTCCAGGTACGTCCGAAACGCAACGAGCCGATCGAACTGCGCGCCTATCTCGACATCGGTGGCCGGGCACTCACGGAAACCTGGTCGTACTTGCTTGCCCCCTGAATGATGGAATCCTCACCTGAGACGCCTGGCGCACCCGAAACACGGGTGACGCCTCCGAGGCTGTCCGAACGGCTCTTTCAGGACTGGCGTGGAGCCCGGCTCCGTGCCCTCGCCTACCTGGACGCCCTGGACCTGCCGGAGGAACAACACGAGGAACTCGCTCAGTCGGCAGCCGAGCGCGCCTTGTTGCGCGATCCCTGGGGGGAAGACGGCACGGCAATCTCGGAGACGATGCGCTCGTTACGTGAACTTCTCCTGGAACGGATGCCCATAACGCCACGAGCCTGGCACGCGATGCTACCAGATTTTCTCGCCTGGCGACTCGATCGCTTCCTCGGTCCTGCCACTGCTCAGAAACTGCCGCAACGTGGTGGACTCCTGACTTCGCACGCCCCATTACGCCGGCGATCGATGGTGCCAGCAAAAATTGAACGCCGCGTCTCACGGCGTATCTTGCGCCGGATCCGGCGGGAGAAAGTCCAGGAGGCGCCGCGCGGCGCAGAACTACGTAAACAACGTGGTTCGCTCCCATGGATCGGTCCGGCACGCCGCCGGCGCGTCCTGCTGGCAATCCTGGTTCTGATCCCGAGCATCATTGCCAGCGGCTTCATGCAAGACGTGTTGCCGCACCAGGGTCGTACCTGGATCGAGTTTTTCATCGTTCTCTTCTTTGGTGCTCTCTTCGGCTGGATCTCGATCGGTTTCTGGACGGCCACACTCGGTTTCTTGTTGCTCATGCGTGGCGATCGCTTCGCCATCACACGACTGCAACCGATACCCTGGAACACCTTCAAACCCTCGGGCCGCACGGCCATCGTGATGCCGATCTGCAACGAACCGGTAGACCGAGTATTCAGCGGACTGCGCGCAATTCATTCCTCCCTGGAACGCACCGGCGCACTCGAACATTTCGACTTTTTCATTCTGAGC
>CAZEWD010000256.1:0-4697 GCA_964515725.1 uncultured Binatia bacterium (SeqCode) | reverse complement strand
CTCTGTTCGCACGGTGCTCGGAGGCGAGCACGTCGTGTCGTTGCAGGCCTGGTAGCGGAGAGCGGCGGAAATACGGATTTCCGTGCCGCCATAATCAGGTGCGACGAGCAACTTCGTACCGATCCGGACAGTTCCCTCGTGAACCAACAGGATCTTCCCCGGAGCGAATTTGAAACTGCGGGATTCCGGATTCGGATAGTTCGGAGGTTCGACCGAGACCCCCTCGGGCAAGGTAAACGAAAGTTCTGTAGGGATGAGAAATGGCTCGTTGGGCTGATGCGCGTTGATATGCCAACCCGCGGCGATGACCAGACGTGCATCGATGGGCGTGGCGTCGCCGCGGGAGACGCCGTCCGGCTGGAGAATCAGATCGAGGGCGACACGCTCCACCGCCATTGCGGGTACGCCGATGAAAAGGGTTGCCACGAATAGAAACTGAACGACTCGTCGCACAGGGAAATGCAAGCACAGCCCTCCCGAGCTTGCAATTCTGTATGCCTCCCCCAATAAACATAAAGGCAGTGGGAGGTGGGGAATGCATGTCGTTCATCGGATCCTGATCGGTGCCGCGCTGTTGATGGCCGCCCAGGCCGAAGGGCAGCCGCTCCGGTCCTCGATGGCGCCACTCGATACGGAACGCGCCGAAACCTTGCCGAGCGGTATTACCGAGGTGTCATTCGGAATCACGTATGCAAAGGACGAACGCACCCCTTTTTTCACTGTGCCAGGAGCCCTGCGGTCGCAGAGGTTGATTCACGCGCCGCAACTCGGCTTTCGAATTGGCGCTGGAGATTGGGCGGAGATCCAGGCTTCTTACGAACTTCTCTATCTTGACGAAACCACGGCATGGGGACAGACCAATCGGCAGTTCGGATCGGGTGATGCGCGCCTGCATACCAAGGTTCGGCTGCGGCGCGAGAACAGATGGCCGGGCATCGCGCTGCGCTTCGGCGCGAAGCTCCCGAACGCCAACCGTGAGGCGCGGCTCGGTACGGACGATACCGATTTCGATCTCATGGCCGTTCTGTCCAAGGACATGGGTCCGCTTTCGATGCATGCGAATCTGGGTATCCTCTTGATGGGCAACTCGGGCCCCTTCCTGGGGAACCACTCCCATGCGGGCGGGCAGGACGATCTCTTCTCCTACAGCTTCGGCTTCGAATCCGCACCGATGGGTGGCGGTAATCCCGATGAGTTCCGGCTGCGGCTGATGGCCGAGGTCAGCGGATACGCCGGAAGCCACTATGACAATAACCGAAACCACGGAATTCTGGGCATCCGGCTGGAGAAGGGGCCAGGGGCCTTGTACATCGCCGGCAGTACGGGATTCATGTCCGGCAACGAGAACCTGGGTCTGCGCGCCGGGTTCCTCTGCGCCTTCGACCCGTTCAAATGGTTTGAAGATTGATTACCACAACGGCGTGATTCAGGTGGTCCGTGCCCGGCGGCGTCGCCGGACAGCCACGGTTTTTGTTGGGCGATGACTCCTGACCTTGAGGGGGACGCATTCGATGATTTCCAAGCCGTAACCGGGCAGGCTGACGAGTTTGCGTGAGGAGTTGGTGAGCAAGCGGATTTTGCGAACGCCGATGTCGCGCAGGATCTGCGCTCCGATACCATAGTCGCGGAAGTCGCGTTCCCGCGATTCGATGTCGGTGCTGGGGTTGCGTTCCGGGCGCTTCTGGAGTTGTAGAATTTCGGGGCCGCGCCGCTCCCGCCGCAGATAGAGGATGACCCCTTTGTTCTCGGCGGCGATCAGGCGCATCGACTCCTGCAGTAGGGCCGCCGTATTCCGTTCGGCCATGCTGAAGACATCGCCGGGAAGAAATTCGGCGTGCGCCCGGACCAGCACTGCGTCGTCTTGCGAGATGTCCCCTTTCACGAGAACGACGTGTTCCCCCTCGTCGACATCGGTGTGGTACACCAGAACCCGGAATTCGCCGCCATAACGAGTGCAGAGCCTCGCTTCGGCCACCCGGTGCACGAGAGAATCGTTGCGCAGGCGGTAGTTCACCAGATCGGCAATCGTACAGATCTTCAGGTTGTGCGCTGCAGCGAATCTTTCGAGATCGGGAAGGCGCGCCATGCTGCCATCTTCTTTCATGATCTCGCAGATCACTCCCGAGGGCTTCAGGCCAGCCAACCGTGCCAGATCTACCGAGCCTTCCGTCTGTCCCGTACGCACCAGCACCCCGCCGCGCCGCGCCTTGAGTGGAAACATGTGGCCCGGAACGACGAGGTCTTCCGGACGGGCACCTTCGCGGATCAAAGTGCGAATGGTATGGGCGCGGTCCGCCGCACAGATGCCGTTGGTGATGCCGTGTTTTGCATCTACCGGTACGGTGAAGGCCGTACCGAGGGGTGCACGGTTCTCTGCAACCATCATGCTGAGGCCGAGTTCCTTGATGCGGTTCTCGGTCAGTGTGACGCAGATCAGACCGCGCCCGTGATTGGCCATGAAGTTGATCGCCTCGGCCGTCACCTTCTCGGCGGCCATGCAGAGATCTCCTTCGTTCTCACGGTTTTCGTCGTCCACCAGAACGACCATTTTCCCGGCTCGGATGTCGGCGACACACTCTTCGATCGAGTTGATTCGCCGCTGCCGTTTCAGGGCCGGCCGGAATGTCGTGAACATCGATTGACCTATAGCCGTCTGCCGGCAAATCAAACAAGCGGGGTGCCCGTCGGCGGATCATTCGGGCATGGCGTGCGAATGGTCAAGCCCGGCGCCGGCTTGGTGTCCGTCCAATTACCGCTGGACGTTCGGGACGTTCCATGCTTGTCAGCGAGGCGTTCGTGCGAGAAGATGCGCAGCATCTTGGAGAGAAACGACAGGGATGAGAAATGGTGATGCGGATCAGTGAGGGGCTCGATGGGAGCGCGGTGGTGGTCCGCCAGGCATGGGGTTCCTTCGAAGAAGTGGTCAGTCGCCTCGTCGAGCGGTTGGCGGGTGTGGGCAGGGTTCCGTCGACACTCATCGAGTCCACGATCCGGCATGTCTGCCAACGTGAAGAGATGGCCAGCACGGCGATGGTGGATATCGGGGTGAGCATTCCACACGCTCGTGTCGAGGGGGTGAACGGAATCCAACTTGCAATCGCCGTATCGCAGGAGGCGGTCTACGAGGTGGTTGTTGGCGTGCCGATTTCGATCGTTGCGCTTGTTCTGTCCTCACCTTCCATGGCCGGTGAACACCTGAATTACCTGGCTGCGCTGGGCATGCTTCTGCAGTCCGAATCCAACCGTGAACGGTTGCGCAATGCCTCGAGTCCGGAAGAGATCATCCGTCTGGTACGAGAAGACGAGCGGTTGCGTGGCTGAGCGGTCTACGTCTTTGGCCGATCCTGCTATGGTCGATGGCCGAATGAGGTCACACGATTGAGCCATCTCGATTTCATCAACAGCGCCAATGCCGAATATGTGGATGAACTGTACCGGCGCTATCTGCGCGATCCGAATTCCGTCGATCCGTCGTGGGCGCTGTTTTTCGCCGGTTTCGAGGCCGCGCGCGAACCCCTGCGGCGGATCGCAGAAGCCCCCGTCACGTCAGCCACGTCTGCCACACAACATATCGGCGTCTACAATCTCATCCACTCGTACCGAGAGATCGGCCATCTCATCGCCAATCTGGATCCTCTCGGACACAATCCGGCGTCCCATCCCCTGCTCGAACCAGCAGAATTTGGTTTCAGCGATTCCGACCTCGATCGGTATGTCGAAACGCCCACACTGAAGGGATGTGAAGGGGCATCCCTGCGAGAGGTCATCGAACGCCTGCGCGCCACCTACTGTGGCACGCTGGGCGTCGAGTACATGGATACGCCCGACAAGGCACAGCGCTCCTGGCTGCAAGAACATATGGAGCCGACCCTCAACCGGCCGCAACTGAGCAACGAAGACCGTAAGGCCCTTTTACATCGTCTGATGCAGGCGGAAGGCTTCGAACAGTTCATTCACACGAAGTATATCGGACAGAAGCGGTTTTCCCTTGAAGGTGGTGAGTCACTCATTCCGATGCTCGATGCGGTCATCGAAGAGTCTGCCGCCCATGCGGTGCAGGAGATCGTCATAGGGATGCCTCACCGGGGCCGCCTCAACGTCCTCGCACACACGTTGCGCAAGCCCTACGAGATGATCTTCACCGAGTTCGAAGGCGTGCGTCTCCCGCAACACGTCCCGGGAGACGGCGATGTGAAGTACCACTTGGGCTATTCCCACGATCTCACGACACCATCTGGACACAGTCTGCACCTCTCGATGTGCTCGAATCCGAGCCATCTCGAGGCCATCAATCCGGTGGTCGAGGGGATTGTGCGCGGCAAGCAGTGCTACATCGGCGACCAGTCGGGAGAACGCGTCGTTCCCATCCTGATTCATGGCGACGCGGCTTTCACCGGACAGGGTATCGTTGCGGAAACTCTGTGGCTTTCCGAACTGCCGGAGTACCGTACCGGCGGCACGATCCATATCATCGTCAACAATCAAATCGGTTTCACCGCTGACCCGTGTGACTATCGCTTTACTCGTTACCCGACCGATCTTGCCCGTGAAATCCAGGCGCCGGTGTTCCATGTCAATGGTGATGACCCGGAAGCAGTGGTGCACGCCGGGCGATTGGCGGCCGCCTATCGGGCGAAATTTCGCCGTGATGTCTTCATCAATCTCTTCTGCTACCGCCGCTTCGGACACAATGAGAC
>CAZEWD010000255.1:0-4726 GCA_964515725.1 uncultured Binatia bacterium (SeqCode) | reverse complement strand
ACAGGTCACCGAAGTGCGCAAACTGATCCTGCAACTGCGCGGTGAGAGTACGGTGATCCTGTCGACACACATCCTCTCCGAGGTGGAAGCCGCTTGTGACCGCGTAATCATCATCAACGAAGGCCGTATTCTGGCCGTCGACACGCCCCGTAACCTGACTCGACGCCTGCGGCGTTTGTCGCAGATTCATATCGAGGTCATCGGCCCCGCCGATGAAATCATCACCCGCCTGCGAGCCATCGCCGGAGTGGAACACGTGGAGATCGCGCACCGCGGGGAGCCAGCATCGGCACTCACCATAGCGACGCGGCCGGACACCGACCTGCGTGGCACGATCTCGGCCGTTCTCTCGAAATCGGGCTGGACCCTGCTGGAATTACGACCCGTCACTCTGTCGCTCGAAGAAATCTTTCTGACCCTGGTACACGAAAATTCCCAGTAGACCTGTTGTATGAAATTGCTCGTCATCTGCCGGCGTGAATTACGCTCCTACTTCGGCTCCTACGTCGCCTGGGTGCTGTTGGCCGTATTTCTTCTGCTGACGGGTGGATTTTTTTATAGCTGGCTCCGTTATTTCATCCTGTTCGGAGGATATGTCCTGCCGAGCGGACTGTGGCAGCAGGTGTATCTGGACATGCGATATGTCGCCATGATCGTGCTGCCTTTGGTGACCATGCGATTGTTTGCCGAAGAAAAGAAGCTCGGCACCATCGAATTGCTGTGGACCTACCCGGTACGCGATTGTGAGATTGTGCTGGGCAAGTTTCTGGCCGCCTGGCTGTTCTATCTGGCAATGCTGGCGCCGACGGCAATTGGGCCGCTGATCTTCCGCTGGTTCTACCCATTCGAGTGGGCACCCTTCCTGTCGGGATACCTGGGGATGCTCCTGCTCGGCAGCGCCTTTCTGGCATGTGGATTGTTCGTTTCGTCTTTGACGGAGAATCAGGTCGTAAGCGCTATGGGCACCTACGGCATCCTGATCTCCTTCTGGTACCTCACGTGGAACGAATCCGTGGCCAGCGTCGGGGTGATCCAGGTGTTGTTGAAATTGTCATTGTTCGATCGCTTCTTGAATTTCGCGCGTGGCGTGATCGACACCCAGGACATCACCTTCTTCGTTCTCTTCGTCTGTTTCTTTCTCTTCCTCACCCTCGAATCACTCGGCGCAAGGAAGTGGCGCGGCGTCGGATCGGGTGCCTGAGATGTACATCCGTCACACCGCGCGCCACGCCGCCCTGCTGGTGCTGCAGATCCTCGTCGTCGGCACCTTGCTCGCGTTTCTGCAGTTATTTGCAGAACGCTACAACGTGCGGTTCGATCTCAGCCCCACACAGCAATTCGTGCTGTCCGAAACCTCGAAAAAAATCATCGCATCCGTGAACGACGCAGTACAGATCACGGCTTTCTACAACAGTCAGGAACAGGGACAGCGGCGTGAAATGCTGGATCGACTCGAATTGTTTGCGGAGGCGTCGCCGCAAATCACGTTTCGGCTGGTCGACCTCGATCGATCCCCTGCTCTGGCCCAGAAGTACGGAGTTTCCAATGCCGGATCCGGAGTGGCGGAACTGGGCGGCAAATTCGAAGCGATTCGCTTCATCGACGAAGAAGGCATCACAAACGCTCTTTTGCGGCTGACGCGACAGGCGACGCGCCGCATCTGTTTTCTCGAAGGACACGGTGAGCATACACCGTACAGCACGGACGAACGCCGCGGGTATAGCGAGGTGGGCAAGGCCCTCGAAGGGGAAAACTTCGAACTCGATCGCCTCGACACGGTACCTGCCACGGGCGTGCCGCGTAAATGCGACGTCCTCGTCATGGCCGGGCCGCTACGCGAGTTGCTACCAGGAGAAGCCGACCAGATCGCAGCATATTTCGAGGGAGGCGGCCAAATCCTCCTCCTCATCGATCCGGGTGCGCCGGAGAGCGTGTTGCAGCTTCTGCTTCGATATGGGGTACGTGCGGGACAAGACGTCGTGCTCGACGAAAGGAACCGCCTGCTTGGCACGGACAGCTCGATGCTCAACGTACCGGCATTCAACAAGAAGGTCCTCAGCGCAAATATCGAACCGGCCGTATTTCCCGTCGCACGCACGCTGATTCCCACCGAGGAAGCAGATGAGGAGGGCCGAGTGACCGTGCTGGCACTGTCGAGTCCCGATAGTTGGGCGTTCGTGAACGAGGGAAAACTGCCCGATCCAAACGTTCGGTTTCGCCGGGGAATCGACCACCCGGGTCCTCTACCAGTCGGGGTGATCGTGACAGGAAAGACGACGGCCCCGGCGGATGGAAAGACGGTTTCGCAGCCAGGTCGTATGATCGTGTTCGGCGATTCCGACTTTCCGAGCAATCTCTCCCTCAACTGGCGCGGCAACAAGGACCTGTTTTTGAACAGCATCGCTGTGCTGGCCGAGGACCCGACTCTGATGGCAATTCGTCGCAAAGGGATACCGCATGGCTCGATTTCGCCCATCTACCTGACGGAGACACAGGACTCCCTGGTATTTTGGATCGGCGTGGTGGCGGTGCCTGCTGCTTTCATGCTGGTCGGAGTCGTACTCACGGCACGGCGGCGGCGGTGGGCGGGGCGTTGATCGGTCATGACCGGACGCCAGACGCTGATCGCAATTCTCCTCCTCATTGCCGTGGCGGTCGCCTACTGGAAAGGAATCCCCGAACGCCACGACACATCCTCGGTTTTGCCCGGTCCAGCATCCCTCCCGCTTCCGGCCAACACGCCCCTGGTGGAACTGTCCGCCGATGAGGTGACGGGAATGACCATGCGTCTGGGCCCTGACACGCGCAACACACGGCGAACACCAAAGGGCTGGACCGGAGTGGAACGTCCGGAACTCCTGGACGGTATGCTGGCCGATCTGACAAAAATCGGGATGATCAGTGAATTGGCCGTCCAGCCTGCGGAACTACCGGAGTTCGGACTCCAACCGGCTCGCAGCGAACTCGTGTTGATGCACGGAACCCGGATTCTCTCGACTCTCGAAATCGGAGATCGAAACCCATCCAATACAGGAGTGTACGTCCGGCTCCCAGAATCGAACCGGGTGCTTCTTGCTGGGGCGCTGCTCGTCTGGCAATTCGAAAACGCATTTCATGCAATCGGGCCGAGCGTCAGTCCGACGCCTGACTCCTGACCCATCCCGTCGCGAAACCATCCCACCTGGCATGTTCGCCGCCAGCAGCGACCCTTCGACATCCTCTTTTGCCGCCTCTCCAGCGGCTTCATCGGAGCGGCAGAAAACGAAAGTGGAAAGGCATGGCTTGCCAACTGGACCTAACGTGTCCATATTGCCGTTCGTAGGAGTTGACGATGACAAAGACCGAGATGAACACTCTACGTCAGGTTCAGATCGAATTGGGGGGCCGCAGTGTCCAGGCCTGGGAACCGAAGGAGCTTTCCATGAGATCCCTCGGACGTTGGACGGATCCCGATGCACTTCTCCGGCGCATTCATGAACTACAGCATCCAGAGGAAACTGTAGCCGACGGGCCAGGCCGGCAATGGCAGGCCACGTGGCGTGGTCGATTTGCGCCGAACCGGGGACCACGCCGCCGCACGGCGGTTGCATGAGCCCAGGATGTGACACGGCGAAAGGGTGATCGGGGTAAACTGCGTTGCCCTTTCGCCGTATTGGTCGGCAGACTGGAACGAATCTGGGCGGCGCAGCGCCTTACCCTGCCACTTTACGGATGATTTCGCTTGCCAGCTTGCCATCGAACAGGCCGGCATGTCGCTCCCGGAGTCTGGCCATCACCGGTCCGATTTGTGCGCTCCCCAGTTCACCGACAATCACGCGGATCACCGCTTCGAGTTGTTCCGCTGACATCTGCTGCGGCAAATAGCCTTCTAAGACCGCCTTCTCTGCCTCGTTTTTCTGGACCAGATCCTCACGGCCAGCCTTCTGAGCGAACTCGATCGCCTCGGCTCGCTTGCTTACCTCCTTGCGGAGGATGGCCATGATCTCTGCTTCGGAAAGCGATTGAGCCATCTTCTCCACCTTGGCGTTCTTGATGGCCGTGATGACATCCCGCAGGATCAGCACCTTTTCACTGGCCCGCGCCTTCATGGCGCCCTGAAGGTCCGCTTGCAGTTGCGCTTCGCTGAGCATCTGATTCTCAGTATCCGTCTGAGCCGCTGAAGATGAGGCTAGCCAGCGAAAGAACATCGGGTGGAGTAATCCGGCCGTCTCCATCCGCGTCAACCCCCGCTGCGGCAGCGAAGGAACCTCGGACGGCAACATCTTCAACCCGCACACCCGGTGCCTCCGTCACCTTCCGCATCACCGCCACCGCATCAGCGGCACTGACCGTCGCGTCACCGTTGCCGTCGCCGCGCAGAAAGCCTCCGGCACGGATATTGGTCAGAATGGAAGCAGTCGGTGCTGGAGAACTTGCCGCAGCCACGGCATCATAGCGACCGTCGCCGTCGAAATCGGCCGTCGCGAGGCTGATGGGCCGGCGGTTCACGCCGTACGTCTCCATCCCCTGGAATGCGCGCCCATTTGCTGGGGAACGGGCGAACACCTTGACTGTATTGCTGACCTCACCAGCGACAATCACATCGGGATTCCCATCGCCAGTCACATCGCGCGCTGCAACGCCGGATGGCAAATCACCCGATCCAACGTTCAGCGGCCGGCTCAGGCTGGTGGGGAATCGCCCGGTGCCATCCCCATAAAGCACAGCGACGCTGGGCTGCAGCGAT
>CAZEWD010000254.1:0-4738 GCA_964515725.1 uncultured Binatia bacterium (SeqCode) | reverse complement strand
AACTCAAGCTCGACGCACGCGTCTTCCGGGCCGACTATGGGGATCTCCCGGACCTCTCACAGGTCGATTCCTCACACGACGTCGTGTTCACCTGGAATGGAACGACGTCGGGCGTACGTGTTCCGGACGGTGAGTGGATCGCGGCGGATCGTAAGGGTCTGACGATCTGCGATGCCACCTCAGCCGCGTTCGCCATGGATCTGACATGGAACAAGCTCGATGTGGTGACCTGGTCATGGCAGAAAGTACTGGGCGGCGAAGCGGCACACGGTATGTTGGCGTTATCGCCACGTGCGGTGGAACGGCTGGAGACCTACAAGCCTGCGTGGCCGCTCCCGAAGCTCTTTCGGATGACGAAGAAGGGAAAACTCGATGAGAGCATCTTCGAAGGTTCGACGATCAACACACCTTCGATGCTGTGTGTCGAAGACGCCCTGGACGGGTTGATCTGGGCAGAGCAACAAGGAGGATTGAAGGGTCTGATCGAGCGCTCGGAGAGCAACCTGGCAGCGGTTGCGGCCTGGGTGGAGAAGACCCCCTGGGTCGATTTTCTGGCACGCGATCCGCGTACGCGTTCCTGTACGTCGATTTGTCTCAAGATCGTCGATCCATGGTTTGAGGCACTCGATGCGGAGGCTCGCGCGGCAGCGATCAAGAAAATGGTTTCTCTCCTCGAAAAAGAAGGAGTTGCTTACGACACGGCCGGTTATCGTGATGCTCCTCCGGGTCTGCGGATCTGGGGCGGTGCCACGATCGAGCGCAGCGATATCCAGGCACTTCTACCCTGGCTGGACTGGGCATTCGCTCAGATCCGTGGCTGATGGCAAGAATGCGGTGGCTGCCGGGCTTGATTCCAGGTCGTGTGTTTCCGGCGGAGACGCCGCCTCAAATCGCGTGGCAAAGTGAGGCGGCGACCGTCACCTCACGGTGAGCTGCTCGCGCCGCCCCGGTGAGTTCTCATTGTCGGTGAACAAGAGGCTCGTGGGCATGATGCGGTAGAACGCGTGGATGCCGGGATCGCGTGCGATCTCTTCCGGATCGATCTGATCGGGCCACAATCCGGCGCCGAACGGAAATTTGCATAGGTAGGCCAGGAGGACTCGCCGCCGCTCTTCGACGCTATCGACCCGTTCGACCGTTCCTTCGATCTGCAATCCCTTCATTTCACGGAACCGGCGACATTCGTCACTGATCGAACCGACGACGAACCCGGTTGCCTCGATGTTCTGTCCGTGCCGTGTGGTAGCAATCGAGGTGAAGTACAGCCGTGTTCCTTCATTGACGTAGAGCACCGGAGACGAGCAAAGCCCGGCGGGACCGGTTGTCGCAAGGGCAATCACCGTGCGATCAGCGAGATACCTGAGGATGCGTCCTCGCAGATCGGTCGGATCAGATACCGTGGTGGCGGTTTGCATGGCTTCCCTCTTCATCTGAATGCGGCGATGATGAATCCACCCGCGATACCGGCGGACATGAGTACGAAGGAGAGTAGGGTCGATGCCTGCGCGGGAATGATTTCACGCGGGGTTTGGGGAAAGCGCAGCAGGCGGCGGACGGCGGCAAACCCGTGCGGCACACCGATCAGGCCGAGCCCAAGGGTTGCGGGCAGACCAAGCAGAGGAAGCGCCACTACACCAAGGTAGGACACGCCAACGAGGGAGGCGAACACGCGCGCTGCACGGGGGCGTGTGAGGCGCACGACCAGTGTTTTTTTGCCGGCTGCGGCATCAGCTCTGGCATCAGGGAATTCATTGATCCACAGGAAAGCGGCGATGGCCAGTCCGAGTGGGAGCGAGGCGAGGACGACGTCCGCATCCACCTGATGCCGTTGTACGAGATAGGTCCCCGCAGCGATCACCGGCCCGTAGGCGGTGGCAACAGCCAACTCCCCAAATCCCCGGTATGCCAGCTTAAAAGGGGGTGCATGGTAGAAGAAGGCAAGTCCGATGCCGAGGATGCCGAGCCAGAGTACCGTGGGCTCGCGCATGACGACGATCATCAGACCGATTGAGATACCCACCGTATAGAATCCAGCGGCAACCAGCGCCGTCTCGGTGCGCGTCATCAAGCCGTCAGCGATGACCCGCTTGCCGCCGGAGAAAGGGCTGCGCTCGTCCTCGCGCACACCCATGTCGGCACCCGAATCCCAGTCGAAGATTTCGCCCGAGGCATTCTTCGCTGCCTCGATACAAAAGATGCCGGCGATGGTGAGTGCGAGCCAGCCCCAGGCAATAGGTCCTTCTCCGGCTGCAGCCGCCGTACCGACGAGCATGGAGGCAACGGATGCAAGTGTGATCTTCGGATCGGCGACACGCCAGACACCGGCAGCAAGGGAACCGGCCTGGGGACCCGGGAGTGACTGGGTGGATGCCGTCATGACTCTCCTCAGGGTCCGAAGAATACCGGGATGAGTCGCCAATGAGGCGAAACAAGGAATGGCAACATGAGCACTGGAGGATCTATTGCACGGAATTGTCTTGCCGACCGTATATGGGTCAAGTGAAATGCCTGTCAACGCATGATGAGGAAACGATGATACGCCGGGTCGATCGGATGACTGTGATTCCCTTCCGGCCCCCGAGGATACCCTTGAGGAATCGAGGGGTGGTTGGATGGTACGGTCGCGGTGCGTCGCCGACCTGGATTCCAGCCTTCTCGTTCCAGCCTTCTCGTAGGATGGCGGTCATCTGCTGCTGCCCATTGCGGCGTGATGCAAAGCAGTACACAAGAGTGTCATGCAGAAGATTTTCAGCTCGCGTGCCCTGATGGAGCAGTTGCGGCGTTTGCGTCGTCGCGGCAAGCGCATTGTTTTTACGAATGGCTGCTTCGATCTGATCCATCCTGGCCACGTACGTTACCTGAGGGCTGCCAGGCGCCTTGGGGATGCTCTGGTCGTTGCGATCAACAGTGATGCCTCCGTGCGGCGTTTGAAGGGACCGGATCGGCCGATCGTTCCGCAACGTGCCCGGGCCGAGGTCGTGGCGGCACTCGAGATGGTCGATTTCGTCACCATCTTCGGGCAAGACACTCCCTACTCTTTGATCAAAAAATTACAGCCAGATGTCCTGGTGAAAGGAGGCGACTGGAAGCCCGAACAAATCGTTGGTGCCGACCTTGTCCTGGCGCGGGGCGGTGAGGTGAAGTCGCTCCGTTTTGCGCGCGGCTACTCGACTACGCGCCTCGTGGAACGGATCGGCGGCTGAAGTCGAAACGTATCGGCCATGCGGACACCGAGCGGATTTCCTGCATGGCGGCAGACCGCGTGTACGTTCGGATCACTGCAGACTTTACTTTCCGTGTTGCCACCGCTACCCGTTTGCGCTTCTCAGGAGCACAGCATGGCACGAACTTGCGAAATCTGCGGCAAACACTCTTCGGTTGGCAACAATGTCAGCCACGCCAACAACAAGAGCAAGCGCTTGTGGCGTCCCAACCTGCAGCGTGTGCGGGCTGCCGTAAACGGCGGCGTCAAACGGTTGCTCGTCTGCACGGGCTGTATCCGCTCGGGCAAGATCACCAAGGCTGCGGCCCGTAGCGTCGCCTGAACGGGCCTTCTGCTGCCGCACGACGGCCGCGTTGCGCGCGTGCTTACAGTCGCGCAATGGCGTCGATCTCGACACGGGCGCCGCGTGGCAAGGCGGCCACGCCCACCGTTGCCCGGCTCGGGTAGGGCGCCTTGAAGTAACTCGCGTAGATCTCGTTGACCACCACGAAATCCGCCAGATCGATCAGATAGATCGTCGTTCGGACGACCTGGTCGAAGGAAGCTCCGGCCGCTTCGAGCACTGCCTGGAGATTGGCCAGCACCTGTCGCGTCTGCGCTTCGATCCCGCCCTCGACGAGATTTCCTGTCCGAGGATCGAGTGGAATCTGTCCCGAAAGAAAGACCAGATCACCCGTCCGGACGGCCTGGGAATAGGGACCGATGGCGGCGGGAGCATCTGTGGTGACGATGGGGGTTTTCATGTTTTCCTTTCCAGAAACCGTTCTTTGCTCTGTAGAATCGGTTGCCGGATCCCATGACCACACGTTGATCCGAAAACCGCTTTGCCGAACGGCCAGACGAGGGTTTTGTCAGTTGCGTTGCCGTCCGACCTTCATTACTCCACGTACTCGTCCGACGGCCCGCAACACGCGATTGAGTTGATCGACGTTACCCACCACGACATCGAAGGTGTTGACGGCTTTCTTGTCGGGCATACTCTTCACCTGGGCCCCCGAGATATTGACACCGACCGAACTGATGGCCTTTGTGATGGCAGCGAGAATGCCGAGTTCGTCGATGCACATGACTTCGATGGTCATGGCCCGTGGAACTACGACATCGTTTTCCCACCTGACATCGACGCGCCGTTGCGGATCACTATCGAGAACGCGCTGGCAATCGACTGAGTGAACGGTTACTCCGCGGCCACGCGTGACGAAACCGACGATCCGTTCGCCTGGCAGCGGATTGCAACACCGGCCGAAGTGCACGAGCATATCTTCGATGCCGTCGACTCGGACGCCAGCAGGGTCTTGTCGCGCGATCTTGCGGAAGAGCTTGCGCAAGGCGCCTTCTTCCGGCGGACGGTTCTGGAGAACATCCGACGGCAGGAGCTTCGACAAGACCTGGTGCGTCGTCAGGCGGCCATAGCCAATGCTGGCAAGCAGTGTCTCTTCGTTTCGCTGCGAGAGTTCTTCGACCACCTCGGTAATCTTGCCAACCTTGCGCAGCTTACCGAAGTCGAGATGGTAG
>CAZEWD010000253.1:0-4765 GCA_964515725.1 uncultured Binatia bacterium (SeqCode) | reverse complement strand
GCCGACGATTTACCCTTTGTCAGCCGCGGCGGACTGAAACTGGCGGGAGCGCTCGACCAGTTCGGTATCGTTGTGACGGATCTGGTGGCGCTGGATGTGGGGGCCTCCACGGGGGGATTTACGGACTGCCTTCTCCAGCGTGGTGCACGCCGGGTTTATGCCGTGGATGTCGGTTACGGCCAATTCGCCTGGTCGCTGCGTGGCGATTCGCGTGTGGTCCTGTTCGAACGCACCAACATCCGCGGATTCGACGCCAGCCATATCCCGGAGCGCGTCGATCTCGCGGTCATTGACGTATCCTTCATTTCCCTGCGGCTCGTCCTGCCTGCCATCATCCCGTTTCTGCGGGTGGACGCACTCGTGCTACCGATGGTGAAACCGCAATTCGAGGTGGGCAAGGGGCGGGTCGGCTCAGGCGGTGTCGTCCGGGACCCGGCGCTCCACGCCGAGGTCATCGCAGAGATTCGAGCCGTCGCCAGGGCAATTGGCCTGACCTGCCATGGCGTAGCAGAGTCCTGCATTCTGGGACCCAGGGGAAATCGAGAATTCTTTCTTCACTTGCAGTACTCGAATCAGGACCCGATGCTGCAACCGTCACAAAAAGTCACGTAGCCGCTTTTCGAATGGTTGCGCTGGCGTCCGGTTTCCGTGAGGAGAACCTGCAGCACTTGCCTCGGCACCTACAACGCCGCGTAGGGCCACGATCAGTTCGGGAGGTGGGTTTTTCGCGTCACTGGCAGCTTACGCCGCGAATCGTGACGTGTACGGCAATCGCCTGGCAGTGTCGCGTACGAGGTCCAGCGCCTGGAGGAGAATTCGAGTCGCATCCCAGGTCCCTTCGGTCAGTTGCATATGGGCTGCCTTCGGAAGGGTGATCGGCCACTGCCGATTTCCCAGAGAAACGCGCATCGTGGAAAGATCGATCGTCATCTCCTGTGCCGGATTCGTGATGACGGCGGACATCATGGCCGTGACGTCTTCCTCGGCAGCGGAAACGCAGGGAATGCCCAAGGCAACACAGTTGCCAAAGAAAATGTCGGCGAACGACTCACCGACGATGGCCTTGATCCCCCAACGCAGCAGCGCCTGCGGAGCGTGTTCCCGCGACGAACCGCAACCAAAATTCTTGTTCACGATGGCGATTCTTGTGCCCTTCGCCTGAAAACGTGGATCGTCGAGAATGTGGCCTTTCGACTTTCCCTGGGCATCGAAGCGTTCATCGTAAAACGCAAACTGGCCCATCCCTTCAAAGGTCACCGCCTTCATGAATCGCGCCGGGATGATGCGATCTGTATCGATATCGTTCCCATGCAGCGGGATTGGACGTCCGACCACCTGGGTGATTTTGATCAAGTCTGGCATTCTCGAACCTCCACCTCATTTTCCGATGATGTCGCGAACGTCGACGACTGCGCCTTCGATCGCCGCCGCCGCCACCATGACAGGACTCATCAGAAGTGTACGTCCTGACGGACTGCCCTGACGTCCCTTGAAATTGCGGTTGCTCGAAGAGGCGCAGATCTGACGGCCGACCAGCTTGTCCGGATTCATTGCCAGACACATCGAACAGCCGGGCAAACGCCATTCGAATCCTGCGGTTTGAAAGATTTCCGCCAATCCCTCGGCCTCCGCCTGCCGGGCAACGGCTTCAGAACCGGGCACGACAAGCGCCTTCACGTGCGGCTTGACGTGCCTGCCCTTTACCACCTTGGCGGCTTCGCGCAAATCGGAGATCCGGCCATTCGTGCACGAGCCGATGAACGCCACGTCGATACGAGTTCCCCGAATGGGTGTTCCGGGTTTGAGGTCCATATAGCTGTAGGCTTCCTCTGCCACCTCGCGCTCGTCAGGGGAGAACGATTCCGGCGCGGGAATCTTCTCATCGACACCGATCGCCTGGCCAGGATTGATTCCCCAGGTCACTGTCGGCGCGATGGAAGCGCCGTCGAGTTGCACGACATCCGCGTAAGAAGCGTCCGGATCGGAGGCCATAGAACGCCACCAGTCGATGGCCTTGTCGAAATTCTCAGCGCTCGGAGCAAATTCCCGCCCGCGCAGGTATTCGAATGTGGTGCTGTCGGGATTCACGTAGCCCAGACGCGCCCCGCCTTCGATGCTCATGTTACAGACGGTCATGCGCTCTTCCATCGACATCGCCTGGAGCGTTTCCCCCGCAAATTCGTAGGCGTAACCGACGCCACCCTTTACTCCGAGACGACGAATGATGTGCAGGATGACGTCCTTGGCGTACACACCGGGCCGCAGCCGTCCCTCGACGGCGATCCGGCGCACTTTGGGGCGCTGCATCGCCAGACACTGGCTCGCAAGAATATCCCGGACCTGGCTCGTGCCAATGCCGAAAGCCACGGCGCCCAGAGCACCGTGCGTGCTGGTATGACTATCGCCACAGGCTACGGTCATGCCCGGCTGGGTCAGACCGAGTTCAGGACCGAGAACGTGCACGATCCCTTGCCGGCCCGTCGATGCATCGAAAAACGGAATGCCAAACTCAGCGCAGTTGCGTTCGATGGCCGTCATCATTCCCTCGGCTTGCGTATCGGCGTAGGGACGCCGTCGCGTGTCAGTCGGAATGATGTGATCCACGGTTGCAAACGTCCGGTCCGGGAAGGCCACCCCCAGCCCCTGCTCCCGGAGCATCTGGAAAGCCTGGGGGCTGGTCACTTCGTGGACCAGGTGGAGACCAATGAAAAGCTGTGTCTGGCCGGAGGGCAATTCACGTACAGTGTGCGTATCCCAGACCTTGTCGAGCAGACTCTTTCCCATGTTCACCTCGCGATCGACTCGTAACTCTCGCATTCCACCGCCCGGCAACGATCCGAGCCGGCCGTATCGAGGATCGGTCGATGCGACGCTTTCCCGGTGGCTGCGATAGACAAGGATTTGTTAGCGAATCGACCGAGGGGCTGTCGACGGGTATCGACGAGCGTGGGAGCTGGAAAGATTTCGTACCGCCGGCAACGAACAGCCGTCCCAGTTGGACTCATTTGATCAGCCGTTGCACTGCCTTGAATTCAGGTGCTTCGGCTGTTCGTACCCACTCCAGACAAACCATCTCGACACTGCACGGGATCACCCCGGAGCCTTCCAGTTTTTGTAGTCCGGCGTGGTAATCGATCTCAAAACGTGAAGACGTTGCGTCGATCGGCAGATGCACCTGGTAGTCTTCGACCAAGAGATCATGGATGGTTTGATTCACGCAGGCGTGCGTTTCGAGCCCACAGACGACGATCTGGGAACGATCGAGCCCTCGCAGTTGATGGGCGAAGCCCTCGCACCCGTAACAACTCAAAGAGCGCTTTTCGAAAACCTCCAGACCGGCAGGCAAGGCGTCGTGGATTTCTGGCATCGTGTGCCCCAGACCCCGTGGATACTGTTCGGTTGCAAGCACAGGCACCCCAACCAACTTCGCAGCCTCGATCAATCTGCGAACCCCGCGCAGGAGGCGCTCTTCTTCGAAAATGATTCCACGATATGCGTCCTGCACATCGATCACCAGCAACACGCTTCTGTCGCGTGCAAGAACTCTCGGATGAGACATCCTGACCTACCTCCTCAACCTATACCCTGCACAACAGACCCTGACTCCCGGTGGATGGATCGGGCACGCTGGCCCCTGCCCGGCACGCCGATCAGCGGAACGCACCGCTCGCCGTGCAGCCACGACCACGACAGGGGCGAGTTGGCAAGGAGTGTACCGGAACCATGGGCCAGCCCCCCTGCCACGGCTCCCAGACCAGGTCACGATCCGGAAGCCTTTCATTTTCCATGACCATCCGCAGCGTCCGGTGACGGGATCGCCCGTGGTCGAACGACGATGTCACCCAGGGAATATACCGTTGCCCATAATAAGGTGGCAGAACATACGTAACAGTGGGCGCCGCCGGTACTGAAACTGGGACGTTCACCAGGACCGGTTCCGCGGCACGTCCGGTGTATTCGCGGTCATCCCGCAATCGCAGTCCTCGCTCGAGACCCGCGACATAAGCATCGGCAAGCGTCGCAACTCCGGCCGGCGTGACTCGAGGCGGAGTCGTTTCCTCCTGCACGGCCGCCTGTAGAGTCTCGTCCGCCACCGCTGGGTGCCGCACCGTCTCGTCGATCACCTTCTGTGCCTGATCGCGGTAAGGAAGCGGGATCTCCGCGCGCAGGTTCGTGTAGTGGCGCACGCCGCTCCCGTCACGCCACTCGAGGATATCGGCCCTCAGAGTAGCCGCTGGCAACAACACAGAAAGGAGAACGAGCCATATCATCGCACGCCGATCTTATCCGCGCTCGAATCACATCTTCAAGAGGGATGATGATGTTACGGCAGCACGGAATCGAAAGAGAGGCTTCTCTGGTCGAGGCGAGCTTGAACCCTTGCCGTCATTCTCGGAGTCGACCGAAGCACCCGGAACGACGACTTGCCGAGGACGATCGAATATCTTACCCCGGCTTCAAAGAATCCATCACCCCGGCCGGACCGGAGGGCATGCGTTTGTAGAGCAGCCAGCCTCCCAGCAACATCATCCCCAGGCTGATGGCCTGGGCCGTTGTCAAACCGAAGATCCAGTGCGGATTGCGGCGGATCACCTCGATCAGCAACCGTGTCAGGCCGGAGAAGATCAGATACCAACCAAACAGCCAGCCTGCCGGTGGATTCGCATGACGTTTCTTCCACAGGAAGGCAAAGATTCCCAGACACGCCAGCATTTCGTAGATGGGCGCCGGGTGGACACGCTCTGTGGTGGGCACAACTCCGTTC
>CAZEWD010000252.1:0-4782 GCA_964515725.1 uncultured Binatia bacterium (SeqCode) | reverse complement strand
GATCGTCGCCACCGAGTTCGCGGCGTCGTGGAACCCGTTCATGAAATCGAACACGAGCGCCACCACAATCAGGAAAACGACGAGTGTCACCGGTGCACCCCTTCCCCAAATCCGTTCAGGTTACGATCCTGCGAGTTCAGGTGTACTCGAGCACGACGCCTTCGAGAACGTTGGCGACGTCCTCGCACCGATCCACCGCATCCTCGAGAATGTCGAAAATTTCCTTCATCTTGATGATGGTGATCGGACCTTGCGTGTCCTGAAACAGTCGCGCCAACGCGCTGCGTAAAAGAGTATCCCCTTCATTTTCGAGCCGATTGATCTCGGTACAGATGCGCAGCAGGCCTTCGGGATCCTTGAGATTGCGCAACCCCTTCATCGCCAGATGCACCTGCATGGCGGCCGCCACCAGGACTTCTGCCAGGTGTACGGCATCGGAATGCACGGTTTCGATGCGATAGAGCCAGACACGCTCGGAAGTCGCTTCGATCAAGTCGAGAATGTCGTCGAGACGCGTGATCAGCCTGTGGATGTCGCCCCGATCAAAGGGCGTCATGAACGTCTTGTGCAACGTTTCGACGGCGGTATGCGTGATCGCGTCTCCGTCGTGTTCGAGCGAACCGATACGCCGTGCCTGCTCCATCAAATCCGTCGGATTGGAGAGCATGGCCAGCAGCAATTCCGACGCCTCACGGGTGGTTGCCGCATGTTGTTCGAACAGATCGAAGAAGACCTTGCCTTCGGTCGGGAAAAAGCGGGAAAGCATCGACAGCGATAGTATGGGCCGTCCCTTCCCGTGTAAAGCCAATGTGACAAATTTGTTCTGGACCGTTTCGGGTTGCTTCCGCTGGCGCGATCGGCCAGACAACGGACCCATGAAAGAGCCGGTCCGGCATCACAACTGGCATGTGGCACGACGCACGGCGCAGATCCTTGCCGCCTGTGCGTGGACGCCTGCGTTGTTTCTGCGTGAACAGTGGCGCATTCGCGGCCAGGAGTCCGCTACCTTGCGGGCCTTGGGCCGGGTACTGGTGCGCACCAGCACCCGGCTGGGAGCCACTTTCATCAAGGTGGGCCAGATCGCCTCGACACGTGGAGATATCCTTCCCGCAGCTCTGACCCGGGAGTTGGCGGCACTACAGGATCAGGTCCCGGCTTTTGCCTTCTCCGATGTCCGCAAAACGATCGAGTCCGAGTTGGGAGCACCTCTGGAAACCTTCTATTCCGCCTTCGAGAGGGAACCCGTCGCCGCAGCCTCCGTGGCGCAGGTGCATCGTGCCGTCTGGCGTGCCACGGGACAGACCGTTGCCGTGAAAGTGCGCCGCCCCGACATCGTCGAGAAAGTACGACTCGATCGTTCGGTGTTGCTGGCCATGGCACGCTGGTTCGAACGCATCATCCCTTCGCTGCGACTCATTTCTTTCGAGGCGGCAATGGAAAACTTCTGCGATGCCGTCGAACAACAGATCCACCTGACGAACGAAGCCCGCCACAACCGGCGGTTTGCAGCAAATTTCGCCGACGATCCCGAACTCCACTTTCCTGATCTGGTCCCCGAAGGATGCACGGACGCAATCTTGACCATGGAGTTCATCGAGGGAGTGCGTGAACCGGATCTGGTCGCGAGCGGCGGGGATGCGCTGAGCATCGCCAAGGCGGGACTGCGTTGCGTCTGCCGCATGGTGTTCTCGCACGGGTTCGTGCATGCCGACCTCCACCCGGGCAACATCCGTTTCTTCCCGCCACGCCGCGTCGTTCTGCTCGATCTCGGCCTGGTCGGCGAACTCACGGACGAAGATCGGTTGATGACAGCGCGCACGCTCCTCGCCTTTGCCAACGGAGATGGCCCGACGGTGGCCCGGCTTTTCTACGAAAATGCGGCACACCGAAACGTCCCCGATTACCCGACCTATGAAAAGGAAATGTGCGAATTGGTCCGGACACTGATCAACAAAGAACTGGGCAACACGGAAGTCACACTGGAAATCGGCCGGATTTTCGATCTCTTGAGAAGGCACCGGATCCAGGCTCGCGGGCACATGACGATGATCAACCTCGCACTGATGACCGCAGAAGGTCTGGGAAAACGCCTGGCGCCCGAACTCAACCTCACCGAAGAGGCGGTCCCCTACCTGATGGAGGCGCTCGGCATCACGCCCCGGAACGGCACGGCCTGACCCACCCCCAGGCGTTCGGACAGGCGGAACTCGCAGAAAACGGCCAAACGTACGGCAGCCACCGTAAGCGGCGCTGGGCGGGAGTGCGGCACGGCAGACCCCGGCGCCAGATTTGCCTGGGATCAGCTCCTCCCGTCCGGTCCAGCCTCAATTCTCCTCGTCGAGAGCCGCTTTGAGCCGTGCCGCCAGTGCCTCCAACAGGGCCGGGTCCCCGGGTTTGCGTGCGTGCAGTTGCAGCGGCTCGCCATCGGCACGGGGCATCAGGTGCATGTGGTAATGGAAAACGGTCTGCCCCGCGGCAGGACCATTCAGTTGGAACACCATCAAACCGTCGGGCTCCAGCACATGCTGGAGCGCGTGCGCGACACGTTTGGCGCTTGCCGCCACGGCCTGCAGGGCAGACGGCTCGGCGTCGAACACATCCTTATAGTGCTCCTTCGTGATGACCAGAGTATGCCCATCGGTGACCGGAAAGATGTCGAGGAAAGCCAGACTGTGTTCGTCTTCGCCGACCCGATGGGCCGGCGCTTCGCCACATACGATCTTGCAGAAAATACAATCGTCCATGACCAGACCTCCTCCCACGGCATGCAGCCACTCACGGCAAAAAACCAATTCTACGGATCATGCGAGACGGGCTGCACCTGCCGTTCGCGTACGAGGTTGAGCAGTTCGAGTTCATCCGACGGAGAAATGAATTCTCCTACATGTGGCGAATGATCGCGTCTCCGAATTCCGAGCACTTCACCTTTTTCGCACCTTCCATGAGGCGATGGAAATCATAGGTCACGGTCTTTGCGGCGATCGCGCCGTCCATCCCCTTGATGATCAGATCTGCCGCTTCATTCCAACCGAGATGCCGGAACATCATTTCTCCTGAAAGGACCACGGAGCCGGGGTTGACCTGATCGAGGTTGGCATACTTCGGCGCAGTGCCGTGTGTGGCTTCGAAAATGGCATGGCCCGTGACGTAATTGATGTTTCCGCCCGGGGCGATCCCGATGCCGCCGACCTGCGCGGCCAGCGCATCGGAAAGATAGTCGCCGTTCAGATTGAGTGTGGCAATGACGTCGAAATCACGCGGCCGCGTCAACACCTGCTGCAGCGTGATGTCGGCGATGGCATCGCGGATCAATAGCTTCTCCTTCCACTTGCCACCGCCGTGTGTCTCCCACAGTTTCAGGGCGGTCTCCACCTCGGCGATCACCCTGGCCTGTTGTTCCCTGGTCATCATGTCATAACCGGGATCAATGGCCCGCGCATTGTCCTCGGCGGATAGACTTGCATCCTGCGCCTTGTTGCCGAGAATCCAGCTCTCGCGCTCAGTCACCACCCGAGAGCGAAAATCCCTTGTCGCCAGGGCATATCCCCAATCGCGGAAACCGCCCTCGGTGAACTTCATGATGTTGCCCTTGTGCACGAGCGTCACACTGCGGCGTTTCTGGTCCAACGCATACTCGATGGCGGCACGCACGAGTCGTTCTGTGCCTTCTACCGAGACTGGTTTGATGCCGATCGAACTCGACTCGGGAAAGCGGATCTTCTTGACGCCCATTTCCTTCTGAAGGAAGCCGACGACTTTCTTCACTTCGGGAGTACCAGCCAGCCACTCGATGCCAGCGTAAATGTCTTCCGTGTTCTCACGGAAGATTACCATATCGACGGATTCCGGCTGTTTGACCGGACTCGGAACGCCCTTGAAATAGCGCACCGGACGCAGGCAGACGTAAAGATCCAGCAACTGGCGCAGCGCCACGTTCAGGGAACGGATGCCGCCGCCGATCGGTGTCGTCAGGGGCCCCTTGATCCCCACGATATAGTCTTTGAAGGCCTCCACCGTCTCGTCTGGCAGCCAATCTCCGGTAGCGTTGAACGCCTTTTCTCCAGCAAGAACTTCCATCCAGGCGATCTTACGCTTGCCGCCGTAGGCCTTTTCCACCGCAGCATCGAAGACACGGACACTGGCGCGCCAGATATCAGGGCCCGTTCCATCCCCTTCGATGTACGGCAGGATCGGACGATCCGGGACGTCGATCTTCCCCCCTACACACCGGATCTTGTCACCTGCCGGAACCTTCAACCACTCTGCCATGGGCACAACCTCTCGTGGTGGATTTGCCCGTCTGGCTCCCGCCGGACGGCCATCGCCGGGTATACCAACGGTGCGCCGCAGTGTCGACGCAGGGAGGGTGAAGGGAGGGTGCCCGAATGACGGCAGGCCAACCCCTTGATCGCCCTTTGGATTTATCGGGATAATTCGACTGTCTTGGCGCAGAGCAACATTCTCCTTTTCACCATCCTGGCTGGCGGAAGGGGCACTTCCCGGGGACTTACAAAGGCCGCTTTTCGATCGGTTTCGATGCGCCAACGACTCCAGGCCGTGGTCCAACCCCCGATCGTGCAATCGGGGCATTCTCAAACTGTGCCGTGTCGACTAATCATCCAGACTCATGACCACGACACATCTTCCGGCACCGCCACGAATTCTTCTGGGACCAGGCCCAAGCCTGGTTCATCCAAGGGTTCTCCAGGCCATGAGCACTCCTCTGGTCGGACACCTCGATCCTGCGTTTCTCGAGATCATGGAGGATACCAAACGTCGGCT
>CAZEWD010000251.1:0-4795 GCA_964515725.1 uncultured Binatia bacterium (SeqCode) | reverse complement strand
GGCGCCATCAAGGCAATGATGGGGGGCCGCAACTATCGATCCACACAATTCAATCGATGCACACAGGCCCTCCGGCAGCCGGGTTCGGTTTTCAAACCTTTCGTATACGCGGCGGCTTTGGAAAACACGCGCCACACCACCACACCCATCACACCCAGCACCCGCATCGACGACGAACCGTTCACCTGGGAATATGATGGCCGAACCTGGACCCCCTCGAACTACGGCAATCGGTACCACGGAAACGTGACCGTCCGGGAAGCTCTCGAACAATCCCTGAACGCCGCCACGGCGCGTCTGGCCTACCAGATCGGCCTACCCGCCGTCCTCGATGTGGCGCAACAGATGGGAATCTCCTCTCCCCTGCCCCGCTACCCCGCCGCCATCCTTGGCGCCGTGGAGGTGTCTCCCTTTGAAGTCGCCCAGGCATACTCGGTATTCGTCAACGGCGGCCTGCGCGCCGCGCCGCTCTCCATCAAACGGGTCCTCGACCGCAGCGGAGTCCCTCTGGAGAGAAAAGCCGTCGAAGTCGTCCCGGCGTTGCCTGCCGACACTGCGTATCTGGTGACTCACATGCTCGAAGGTGTTGTCGATCGCGGCACGGCACAGGGCGCGCGCAGTATGGGCTTCAAACGCACTGCAGCCGGGAAAACTGGTACGACAAACGACTACCGTGATGCCTGGTTTGTGGGATTCACCCCGGAATTGCTGGCGGTCGTCTGGGTCGGATTCGACGAGAGGCGGCCTCTCAACCTATCGGGCGCCAGCGCCGCCCTGCCCATCTGGGTCGACTTCATGAAGCGCGCCACGGCAGGTCTGCCAGCGACAGATTTCGCAATGCCGCCGGGGATTCGCATCGTGACGATCGACCCCGAGTCGGGTGGCATCGCCACGGCAAACTGCCCCCACGTCATCTCCGAGGCGTATTACTCGACTTCGGCCCCCAACGAACCGTGCCCCCTGCACGGTAGCGGGACCGAGTTTGACAACATCTCGTCTTCGGAGTTGCGCGCCCTCACAGGTGCTGGTTAACTCCGCGACGTGTCGTCACGGCGGGCACTCCCCACTCTCGTATTCGCCTTCCTATTCGGACTCGGCGGTATCGCTCTGGCAACGCCCGTAGCGGCTGCCGATGCCGCCGTCACGCAGATCAGAAAGTTTTCACCGCAGGGCGCCGCCCGCAACGTGCGCCAGGTCACCGCGTCGTTCTCGCAACCGATGGTGGCCTTCGGCGATCTGCGTGCGGAGGCACCCTTCGAAATCGACTGCACCGAGACAGGAACGGGCCACTGGATCGATTCTCACACCTGGGTCTACGACTTCAGCCGGGATATTCCGGCGGGAGTCCGTTGCAGCTTCGAGGTGCGAAGCAATCTGCAGTCACTCGCCGGACAATCGGTCGAAGGCAACAAGCGATTCTCCTTTTCGACAGGCGCGCCCGTGGTGGCGCGCAGCAACCCGACAGACGGCGATGAATCGATCGATGAGGAGCAGGCTTTCATCCTCGTCCTCGATGGTCCGGTGGACGAAGAATCGATCCTGCGTCATGCGCAATTCCTCGTCGATGGTCTACCAACACCCATCGGGGCACGTCTCGTTTCCCCCGAACAACGTGCCGCCATCCTCGCCACTCAGTGGCGCGACTTCGTGTCCGGCCCCACACTCATCCTCCAGGCCCGGCAACGCTTCCCCAACGATACGCGTGTCAGACTCGTCTGGTCGAAGAAGATTCGCAGTCCCACGGGCCTCACCAACGAAAAAGACCAGATCCTGACTTTCAAGACACGCCCGGCCTTCGAAGCGCACGTCCTCTGCGATCGGGAAAACGCCCGCGCCCATTGCGTTCCCCTCGCACCGCTACGTGTCTCCTTTTCTGCGCCGATCTCGCGCGCCGACGCAACACGCATCGTTTTGCGATCGCAGGACGGGCACTCCTGGCAGCCGGAACTGGACGATGGCGATGACACGGTGGAATCCGTGCGCTTTCCCGCACCGTTTCCGGAATCGGCAAGTCTGCGCCTCGAATTGCCGCACGACCTACGCGACGATGCCGGGCGCAGCCTGTTGAATGAGGGGGATTTCCCGCGCACCGTAAAATTTGCCCCTTTCCCGCCACTGGCCAAGTTTGCTGCGCGCTTCGGAATCCTCGAAGCGAAAGGGGATCCGGCGCTGCCCGTAACCGTCCGCGCACTCGAACCGAAACTGGAAGCGCAACTCCTTTCTTTCCCGGAGGATGCGACGCAGCCAACCGTCTCCGGCCAACTGAAGCGTATCTCGGGCAACGAGATCGAAGCGGCTCTCCCCTGGCTGCGTGCGGTTGCGAAGGCCAGCCGCAACACCTCGGTGTTTGCGCAGGACAAACAGCACAAACCTGAGACGTCGGCCTTCACCCTGCCAACACCCGCCAGCAAAGACAGCACCGAAGTAGTCGGGATCCCACTGTCCGCGCCGGGGTTGTACATCGTCGAGTTGGCAAGCCGCCGTCTGGGCCGCTCCCTCCTCGGCGCCGAGCAACGCATGTACGTGCAGGCCGCTGCGCTGGTGACCAACCTTGCGGTCCACTTCAAATGGGGTCGTGACAATGCCATCGCCTGGGTCACCCGCCTCGATAATGCTCAACCCGTGGACGGTGCACTCGTTGATATTCGAGACTGTAACGGCAAACTCATCTGGAGCGGGATCTCAGGGGCTGACGGTGTGGCCTGGATCACGGGTCTACCTGATCGAAACCACGCTCCCGGGTGCTACAACGCATGGCCCCAGCTCAGCGAGGAAGAAGAGAATGACCACCGGGAATATGTCCCGGCACTCAATGCCCTCAACGCAGGTCTGCTGGTAACCGCGCGGACCAGCGACGACTTCAGTTTCGTCCATTCGGATTGGCAGGACGGCATCGAACCCTGGCGCTTTCAGCTTCCCATGGAAGTGTGGAGCGGACCCCTCATCCAACGCACCATCCTCGACCGTACGTTGTTCCGCGCCGGCGAGACGGTCCACATGCGGCACCTGATCCGGCGCCAATCCCTCGACGGGTTCAGCGCAGTGCCCGAAGCGGAACGGCCTCGAAAAGCGGTCATTCGACATACCGGCAGTGACGACTCCTTCGAGATCCCACTGACATGGAATTCGGATGGCAGCGCCGAATCCATGTGGAACATACCACCCGGCGCAAAACTCGGCCGCTACTCCATCCTTCTACCGGATCCCATCAGACAGGGCTGGAGCGATGCGGCGACAGAGTTCCAGGTGCAGGAATTCCGTGTGCCCCTGATGCGGGGCAACGTGCTTCTCCCCGGCGATCCGATCATCGGTGGCGCCGAACTGCCGGTCGATCTCATGCTCCAGTACCTGAACGGGGGCGCGGCCGGTGAGGCTCATGTGGTGCTCCGTTCCCAGGTCCGCCCCGGGCGCTTCGTGGCAAACGAGGAGTACGAGAAGTACGAGTTCGGTAATGGACCAACGGCAACAGGAATCAGTCGTGAAGGGATGCCCTCGGGAATCGAAGAGAAATCCTTCTCCTCATCGCAACCCGGTGCGCGAGAACGGCAGGAGCTGCAACTCGACTCGGCAGGAAGCCTGCGGGCGAAAATCACCGATGTTCCTCTCACGGACAGAATTCGCGAGCTGCTCGTCGAGATGGAATATCGTGATCCCAATGGTGAAACTCAAACCGCCCAGAATTCCGTAGGCCTGTGGCCCGCCGATCTTCTCGTGGGCATCCGCGCAGAACATTGGGTGAGTTCTCCTCGTTCGGTGCGAGTCCACACCGTCGTCCTCGACCGCCAGCGCAAACCGGTGTCTGGCGCGGAAGTTCGCGTCGACGCGTTGAAACGCCGCCTCTACTCGAGCCGCAAACGACTCGTGGGCGGCTTCTACGCCTACGAAGACGTGGCGGAAACGACCCCAGCCGGGACCTTCTGCTCGGGCAGAACGGACACGGCAGGACGGTTCGAATGCGAGGCGGATGCGCCGGCCGGCGGTAATCTGATTCTCCAGGGAATTATACGTGACTCGGAGGGACGTGAGAGCGTCGCCCACACGGAACTCTGGGTGAATGACGAATCGGAGTGGCGGTTCGAAGGAAACAGCAGTGATCGCATCGATCTGCTGCCGGAGAGGGTTCGCTACGAACCCGGCGAGACAGCAAAACTACAGGTGCGCATGCCGTTTCGTGAGGCAACCGCCTTGATCACCATCGAACGTGAAGGGATTGCCGAAGCGCGGGTGGTCCCTCTGACGAATACCAACCCCACCGTCGAGGTGCCGATCCTTCCTGGCTATGCGCCCAACGTTTTCGTCTCGGCGCTCGTGGTGCGCGGACGCACGGGAGATGTCCAGCCGACAGCGTTCGTGGATCTCGGCCGGCCAGCATTCAAACTGGGAATCGCGGAATTGCGCGTCGGCTGGCAGGCACACGAACTGAAGGTCGCCGTGACCAGTGATCGCGACGTCTACAAAGTACGCGAGCAGGCGCACGTTGGAGTCCATGTCCGCCGCGCAGATGGCAGTCCCCCGCCACCGGGCTCCAACATCGCCCTTGCAGTCGTGGACGAAGGTCTGCTGGAACTCCTGCCAAATCGCACCTGGGACCTCCTCGCCAACATGATGGGACGCCGCCCCTATTCGGTCCAAACGGCAACGGCACAGATGCAGGTCGTTGGAAAACGCCACTTCGGATTGAAGGCTGTGCCTCAAGGTGGCGGCGGCGGGCGCCAGGGCACCCGTGAGTTGTTCGACACTCTGCTGTTGTGGCGCGGACGCGTCACGCTGGATGCCTCGGGAGACGCGACGATCG
>CAZEWD010000250.1:0-4821 GCA_964515725.1 uncultured Binatia bacterium (SeqCode) | reverse complement strand
GGAACCGAGCGCCGGTTCCGACGTTGCGCGCATCAAGACTCGCGCCGTCCGGGATGGCGACCAGTGGGTCATCAACGGCTCGAAGATGTACATCACCAACGCCGCCACGGCCGACTGGTTGTGCCTCCTGGCGGTCACGGATCCGGATGCTGGTTACGGCGGATTCAGCCAGATCATCGTGCCCACCGACTCACCCGGTTTCAGCTTCAAACTCCTCGACAAGATCGGCAATATCGCCTCGGATACCGGGCTGCTGTTCTTCGACGAAGTACGGGTACCGGTGTCGAACACGATCGGCGATCCGCAACGTGGCTTCCAACAGCAGATGATGCAGTTTCAGGAAGAACGCATGGTCCCCGTCGTGAGCGCTCCTGTGGCAGCACGCCATCTGTGGGAAGTCACATTGAAACACTGCCAGGAACGCATTGCCTTCGGTAAACCGCTATCCAAGATGCAGGTGAACCAGTTCAAGTTTGCGGAGATGATGATCCAGATCACCGCAGCGCAGGAATTCTCACATCGCTGCATCAGAAAAATGGTTCGCGGTGAAGACGCCACGCTCGACATCTCGATGGCAAAGGTTTTCAGCACGACCGTCCAGCAATACGTTGCCACGACCTGCGTGCAACTCTTCGGCGGCGCTGGTTACTGTTGGGAGAACCCAGCAGCACGCGCCTTTGTCGATACACGCCTCATCAGCATCGGTGGCGGCGCCGATGAAGTCATGAAGCAGGTCATTGCGAAGATGCTGCAAATCTGAACGAACCATGCCCGTTCTGAAGACACGCGTCGACACGAAATCTGAAGCCTACCGCGTCAACTACGCAGGGATGCTCGAACAGGTGAACTACCTCCAGGAACAACTGGCCATGGCGCGCGGCGGGGGTGGTGAGAAGTACGTCCGCCGCCATCGCGAGCGCGGCAAGATGTTGCCACGCGAACGCATCGAGTTGCTCCTCGATCGGGATTCTCCCTTCCTGGAGCTGTCGCCCCTTGCAGCCTGGGGGACAGAATACACGGTGGGCGCAGGCGTGGTGACGGGGATCGGCGTAGTCTCGGGAGTCGAATGCGTCATCAGCGCCAACGACCCCACCGTCAAGGGAGGTGCGATCAATCCGTACTCTCTCGAAAAGAGCGCCCGTGCAATGGAGATTGCCGCGCTCAACCGTATGCCCCTGATCAATCTGACCGAGTCTGCGGGGGCAGACCTGCCGATCCAATCGAAGATTTTCGTTCCGGGTGGTCGGACCTTCAAGGAAATCACCCGCCGCTCCGCCGAACGGATCCCGACCGTCTGTCTCGTCTTCGGTAGTTCGACAGCGGGCGGTGCGTATGTACCCGGAATGTCAGACTACGTCGTCATGGTGAGGGGTCGAGCCAAAGTGTTTCTCGCAGGCCCACCCCTGGTCAAGATGGCGACCAATGAGGATACGGACGACGAGTCGCTCGGCGGTGCGGAAATGCACAGCCGGATCTCGGGTGTTTCCGACTATCTGGCGGAAGACGAGAGGGATGCCATCCGACTCGGTCGCGAAATTGTTGCGCACCTCAACTGGCGCAAACTGGGTACGGCAAAACGTGTGACTCCAGAAGACCCGAAATATGATCCGGATGAGTTACTGGGAATCGGCTCCCTGGACGTTCGCAAGCCCTTCGAAGTACGCGAGGTGATTGCCCGCCTCGTCGATGGATCCCGCTTCGAGGAGTTCAAGGCGAACTACGGGACGACACTCGTCACCGGCTGGGCTCACCTGCACGGTTACCCACTCGGTATCCTGGCAAACAACGGCATCCTGTTCTCCGACTCGTCGCAGAAGGCGGCTCAGTTCATCCAACTGTGCAACCAGATCGATGTACCGCTCCTCTTCCTGCAGAACATCACGGGATACATGGTGGGCACACAATACGAGCAGGGCGGGATCATCAAGGACGGCGCGAAGATGATCAACGCCGTCTCGAACTCGAAAGTGCCGATGTTCACCGTGATGATCGGTAGTTCCTACGGTGCTGGAAACTACGGCATGTGTGGCCGGGCCTATGATCCACGATTCCTGTTCACCTGGCCAAACCACAAGATCGCCGTCATGGGTCCGGAGCAGCTAGCCGGAGTCATGTCGATCGTTCGTCGGCAGGCAGCGGCACGCACCGGTGAGGCGTATGACGAGGAACAGGACAAGATGGTCCGGCAGATGGTCATCCAGCAAATCGAGCAGGAATCGAATGCGTATTTCGCCACGGCACGCGTCTGGGATGATGGAATCATCGATCCGCGCGACACACGTACCGTTCTCGGGATTTCTCTGAGCGCGGCATTCAACAACGAAGTCAAAGGAACGGACTCCTTCGGGGTCTTTCGCATGTAGGTTGCGCACACTTCACCCGATGTGCCGCACCTCGACACTCGTGACAGGCTCGCCTCACCGCCTCGCCTTGTGATCACTCTTTCGATACGAATCGCCCAACATGGATTTCCAGAAGATCCTCGTCGCCAACCGCGGAGAAATCGCACTGCGCATCATGCGCACCTGTCGAGTCATGGGAATTGGCACGGCCGCCATCTATGCGGATCCCGACCGCCACGCGCCGTTTGTCCACGCGGCAGACGAGGCGGTCTATATCGGTCCCCCCATGACGGGCAGCTCCTTCCTGGCCGTCGACAAGATCATCGAAGCGGCACGGACCGTCCGCGCCGATGCCATTCATCCCGGTTATGGATTCCTCGCCGAGAATGCCGATTTCGCACAGGCCTGCGCCGATGCCGGCATCGCGTTTATCGGACCCACACCGGACGCCATCCGATGCATGGGGACCAAAATCGAGGCAAAGGAAATTGCCGCGGCAGCAGGCGTCCCGACAATTCCAGGATTCAGCGCCGGCGGTCTGTCCCAGAAACAGATCGCAGAACGCGCCGCACGGATCGGTTTCCCGGTTCTCATCAAGGCATCGGCCGGCGGCGGCGGAAAGGGGATGCGGATCGTCGATGGAGTTGACGGGCTGACGGCCGCACTGGCCGCCGCACGGCGAGAGGCGAAAGCTGCCTTTGGTGACGATACCCTTCTGGTGGAACGCTATATCCCGGCTCCCCGCCACATCGAGATCCAGATTCTCGGAGATACATACGGCAACATCGTTCACTGCTTCGAACGGGAGTGCTCGATCCAGCGCCGCTACCAGAAGATCATCGAGGAGGCACCATCCCCAGCACTCGACGAGAAGCTTCGAAGCCGTATGGGTGAGGCAGCCGTCGCCATCGCTAAAGCCATCGGCTACCGCAATGCCGGTACCGTCGAGTTCGTGGCTGACCAGGACGGGAATTTCTATTTTCTCGAGGTCAACACGCGACTCCAGGTGGAGCATCCCGTCACCGAGGAAATTACCGGTCTCGATCTGGTACGACTACAAATCGAAATTGCCCAGGGCAGACCCCTGCCCTTTCGGCAGGCAGACCTCGCCATCCGCGGGCATTCCATCGAGGCTCGAATCTACGCCGAGGATCCCGAACGCGATTTCCTGCCATCCATCGGCACCATCCTTTGCTGGGAGACATCGACCCTTCCTGGAGTACGCTACGACAGTGGGATCGAAAAGGGCTCGGAAGTCAGCGCCTGGTACGATCCCATGCTCGCCAAGGTCGTTGCGCATGGCCCAACGAGAAGGGAGGCCGTGCAGCGACTCGTCCGCGCCCTCAGTGAACTGCGCCTCCACGGGGTTCGAAACAATCGGGCCTTTCTTCTGGAAATCCTCCAGCACCCAGCCTTTCTGGCGGGTCAGCTCGATACGCATTTCATCCCGCGCCATTTCGACTTGAGAGAACGGAACATTGCCGGCGAAAATGATCGGATCCATGCCCTCGCTGTGGCTCTCTGGGCGCAGGAACAACGCCGCGCCACTGCTCCCGTCCTGCACGGAATCCCGTCGGGATGGCGCAACAATCCCAGCCAGAGACAGTGGGCCGAATTCTACTGTGGCGAGGCTCAGATCCGGGTGGAATATCACGTGTTACCACACCGCAAGGTGGATGGTCTCGTCGACACCCGGAACTACGCAGTCGAGATCATCGACTGCACCCGAAGCGGCATTTCACTTTCCATCGATGATATCCGCCGGACGTTTCGTATTTTCTCGCAAGACGACTCGTATTCCGTGCAAAGTGTCCTCGGAGTGTCGGAATTCCGCGAAGAGTCACGCTTCCCTGAACCAGTCGAAGAAGAGGTCCGTGGGGGCTGTATTGCTCCGATGCCAGGCAAGGTTCTGGCAATTCGCATTGCAGTGGGGGACCCCGTCAAGAAAGGGGATGTCCTGCTGATCCTCGAAGCGATGAAAATGGAACACGAAGTCATCGCCCCAACCGACGGCGTCATTGCCGAACTGCGAGCGGAAGTCGGCCAGCAGGTCGATGCCGGCACGATTCTCGTCGTCATCGATGAAGGTCCACAAGACGCAACCTGAGCAAAGGCCCGCCCCCAAATCCGTCTCGCTTGCTGAACAAGGAGGAACGAAGCCATGACCGCACCCGTCCTCTACGAAATCCGGAATGGCACCGCACACATCACACTGAATCAACCCGAGCGGCGGAACGCCTTGAGCGATGCGATCATCGAAGGCTTGCTCGCACATCTACGTGCCGCCATCGATGATACCGCGGTACGAGTCATCGTACTGACGGGGGCAGGAACCAGTTTCTGCGCCGGGGCAGATCTCAAGAGCGGTGGAATGAGATCGACGGATGAGAACAATCCGTTCGTGCAGATTCTCAAGATGATCTGGAATTCGCCCAAGCCAGTCATCGGTCGCATCAATGGGCATGCGTTCGGTGGCGGT
>CAZEWD010000249.1:3283-4842 GCA_964515725.1 uncultured Binatia bacterium (SeqCode) | reverse complement strand
CGGCCGTTACGCCTACAACTACGTGTCGATCGATACGTACGACCGTCTCCAGAGGGAGTTGAGTGGCGAAGGGATGCGACGCCATGTCGAAGGACTACGCCAGGCGTTGCAATCGCCTCTCGATCTGAGTGCCGCCCAGTGGATCCGCCGTGACCCGCTCGGTTTCGTCCGGAGTGCGGGACAAGCGTTGCAGCAAAGCATCGGCGATCGGCGGTTCCGTCTGCATGGCGGGTATCTCAGCAATGCCGAGGGGACGGCACTGTTGTTGTTCGTCCATCCCGAACAGAATGCCTTCGACATCGATTTCACGACACGTTTCATGGCCGGTGTACATGCTGCTGAGGCAGCGGTTCGGGCGGAGATCCCGGACGTCGATGTCGGCTATACGGGGAGTTACGCGTTTGCCCTGGAGGATGCCGCGACCATCAAGGGCGATGTCGCGCGCTACACCGTGCTGGCTCTAGTCGGTGTCCTGGCCGTCTTTTTTGCGGCCTATCGCAATCTTCGTATCCTGCCGTTGGTCACCTACCCGCTACTCCTCTGTACGTTGCTCACTTTCGTCGGATCACTGGCCGTTTACGACCAGCTCAATGCCGTTTCGACGAGCTTTGCCGCCATCCTCTACGGGCTTTCGATCGATTCGGGAATCCATTTCTACACACGCCTCCTGCAGGAAAGACGGACCTCCGAGCGGATGTTCGATGCGGTCCACGCCACACTGGCAAAACTGGGTGGCGCCAATGTCGTGGCATCCCTGACGACGGCTGCGGCTTTTCTGGTCATCGGTTTCTCGCGTCTGGTTGGTGTCAGTCAACTCGGGATTCTCACGGCGTTCGGCATGCTCCTGAATATCGGTGCATTCTTCGTTCTTTATCCGGCGCTGAGCTTCTGGGCGTCGCCACGTGTATGGGCGGAACGACCAGTGGATACACCGCGCATCGGCCGATTGGCGGCGGCAGCAAGCCGGCGGCCGAGGTTTGTTCTGACAGTAACCGCGCTTCTGGCCACTGGGGCTGGGCTGGCGGCGAGTCACCTTTCCTTCGACGTCGATCTCACACATTTGCGTCCTTCGGAGACTCCGACCGGCCGGGTACAGGATGCGATTCTCGAACAATTCGGGGGCGAGGCGCAGACAAGCGCTCTACTGGTGCGCGCTGCCGATGTGGAGACGGCGCTACAGGACTCCGAAGCCCTACTGCGAGAGTTGGAGACACAGCGACAGGCGGGATCTGTTCTCGGTTGGCGGGCTGTGACGCCCCTGCTGCCGTCACGCAAGCTGCAACGCAAACGTCTCGAGCACTTCGCCCACTGGCCTCGCGCGGAGGTAGCCCGGAACTTCCGTGATACCCTGTCCTCCCAGGGTTTTCGGCTCGAACCGTTCCAGAGTTTTCTCGACGACTTCACAGGGGAACACCATACGACGCTGGGCCCCGATGATCCGGCGCTGGCCCCGCTGGGCCTGCTTTTCGACCACTACATCCGAAGGAATGAAAGAGGTGTCACGGTGGCGACCTACGTCGAATTGGCACCGGGCGTGGGATTGGAAGCGATCACCAACG
>CAZEWD010000249.1:0-3273 GCA_964515725.1 uncultured Binatia bacterium (SeqCode) | reverse complement strand
TACCCAGACCACCGTCAGTGCACGCATCCGGACGCTGGAGGAGGAGTTGGGCCGAGTCTTACGCGTCGAACTGTTGGGGTTCTGTCTGGCGGCATTCGCTCTGAACTTTACGATCGTGTGGTTGAACGTGCGAAACGTTGCTCGCGCCATCACGATCCTCCTTCCGCAGGCGGTGGTCATTCTTGCCTTTTTTGCCCTCACGGCGTGGCTCACACACGGGATCAATCCGATCAACCTGATCGTCGTTCCGTTGATCCTCGGCATCGGTGTCGATAACTGCGTTTACATCGTCGAACGCACCCACGAGGGCGTGAGTTCGGGAGATGCACTGTCTCTCGAAGGACGCGCCCTGGTCACTGCTGCATTCACGACCGTGGTTGGGTTCGGCTTTCTGGCGTTTTCCCGTTACCCTGCGCTGGCGCAAATGGGAGAGTTGGCGGCCATTTGCCTGGTTCTTTGTCTGGCCCTGTCGATGACATTCCTTCCTGCGCTGCTGGCGCTATTGGAGGCGGATCGACCCGTTGGGTGATTCGTGGAAAGGCGAGATTCTGGACGCAGGGCGCCCCGCCTCAGCGTGGACAGCCCGTGAGCGCCGCCCGTACCGCGGCTACCAGTTCGTCGATGCTCACATGCCCGTCTCGGTCAGTGTCGGCGGCCCGGCAGGCGAGCAGAATCTCATCGTCGAGGGCAATGCGAACGGCTGTGATGATCTCGTTGATGTCGACTTGCCGATCGCCCGAGCAGTCCCCGGGGCATGTCGAAACCGGCGCGGGATTGCACCCACGTTCGACATTTGCCACGGCGACATCGGAGATCAGTTTCCCCAGGGTGACTTGTGGTGCTACGGGACGCCCGATCTCGTCGAAAACATACAGATCGCTTGCCTGCGCCACATAGACACGTCTGTTGTTGGGGCTCACAGCAAGGGCTCGGGACGCCTTGAGTGGTGTCGTGGTACCGATTGCAAAGAGCGATGTGTCGATGACCTGCAGCGATGAGCCCGTGAGCACGTAGAGGAGAAGACCGTCCGGGGATACAGCGACACGGCGAGGGCTGCTGGCGACACGCAGACTTCGCCCGAGGGTCTGATCCGCAACGTCGATTTCGCTCACCTGGCTGGCATGGACGACGTAGGCCGTCGTTCCTTCCGGGGAAACTTCGATATCGGATGGACCACCCGGCACGTTCAATCTGCGAACGACGGCCGCAGCCGCCGTATCCACAACGGTGACAATGTTGTCGAGAGGTACCACCACGAAGAGGAACCGTCCGTCCGGTGTGATGGCCAGGTTGCGTGGCGCATTGCCCACCGGGACTTCGACGCGCTTTGCCGGTGTGGCCACGTCGATGATGCTTACCGCGTCGGAACTGCCATTTGTCACGTAGAGGTGTGCGCCATTGGGAGAGACGACGAGATCGCGTGGATCACGCCCCGATGGAAGATCGCGCCCATGGCTGAAGTTGCGCGTATCGATCGCGGAAATGGTGCGTGACACGGCATTCGCCACGTAAATCCGCGATCCATCCGGGCTGAACGCAATTGCGCGGGGCCCATCTCCGACCGGGACGATGGCCGCTGGTTGGAAGCTCTCTGGTTCGAGAACGAGAAGGCGATTCTGGCTCTCGTCCGTGATGTAGAGGCAGATCTCTGCTGGCGAAGGTGTGATCTTCCACGGCGCCAGAAACAGGAGTGCCAGGCCGAGGGTCTTCAGATGCCGATTGATTCGTGACCGCTGATACCAGCCGAGGAAGAAGGCAGAAAGGCTGTGCCGTTTTCCCCGGTTCTCCTGGCCGAATGCGATAAAGGAATGGAGTCGCTGTTGTCTCATGGGGCCGGTCTTGCCTCCCGCCTGTATATCAGTGGCTCGCTGGCCAAGTCATCAGGGAAATCCACGCGCAACGTGTATCGAAGATCGGCCATGTGAGCTGCTGGCTGGCAGCTCGACTTGGCGGCGGCTCCTCTTCTACAGAGGCATGATCCTGACGCCGGCTTCCACTTGATCTCCCGGATGCGAGATGACCTGAGCATTCTCGTCGAGACCGCTGAGAATCTGGACCTCGGTCGCGCCACGCCAGCCGATCTCGACCGCGCGTAGTTGGGCACGACCACGCTCGACGACAAAAACGTTCCAGGTCTCGCCGCGTCGGAACAATGCCGTCGACGGAATCTTCATGACGCCATCTCCCTTCCAGACGAGAATCCGCGCCTCGATACGGTACCCGTCCGCCAGTGCAGCCGGCGGTTCGACGAAATCGGCGATGACATTCACCCGTTGTTCCTCGACTCCCAGAGCCGACAGTTTGACGAAGCCCGAGGGTTCTCCGACACGCACACGGGCCAACAGGGGTGTCGGACCTCCCCACTCTTCCACACGCATCATGGCACCGGAGGAAATTTTCACGGCATCGGTCGATAAGACGTCCACGACCACTTCAAGAGTACTGGTGTCCCCGATTTCCAACAGCGGTGTACCCGCGGCGACGATCCGATCGCTTTTCTCCGGGATACGCAGGATGCGACCACTCACGGGGGCATGTAACTCGATGCAGGTGCCTGCGTCGTCTTCACAGTTGGAGATGAACCCCGGATTCGAATCACCGGGCGCAAGGAGCGTGGCGCGAGCCGCATCGACGTTGTACGCAGCGGCATGCGCCGCAAAGACGGCTGCCTCCAGCTCTTTCGTACGTGCCGTTTCGGCCAGTTCCGTGCGCTCCAATTCTTCGGCGGATATCGTTCCTTTGCCGCGCAGTTCACGGGCCCGCACGGAGTCGCGTCGCGCCTGTTCGAGATTCGCTTCGGCCATCGCCACCTGGGCAGCAGCACCACGCTGCTGTGCTTCGGCTGCTGCCAGACGCGCCTGTGCCTCCGCACGTGTGCGGCGGTCGAGCGGCAGTGGATTCATGTGTGTCAGCACAGCGCCTTGTTCTACCTGGTCTCCTGCATCGAGATTGATGCGCGCCACCCGTCCGGCAATCGGAGCCGTCACCACGAAACGGTCACGCACACGCGTGAATCCTTCTTCATCGACGGTCACTTCCATGGGGCCGAGTTGAACGGGAACGACAGTGACGCGGATAGGCGCCGGCCGGAACACGTAGATCAGCAGGATAATTCCAACGACAATCGAAATGCCCCAGGCGATCCTTGCGGTTGTCTTCCCCATTCGTACTACCTACTCCCGTGTCTTGAGTGCTTCGACCAGATCCAGCCGATCCAATCGCCGGCGCACGAGCAACTCCGATCCGACTGCGGCCGCCAGGATCGTGAGCAAC
>CAZEWD010000248.1:0-4853 GCA_964515725.1 uncultured Binatia bacterium (SeqCode) | reverse complement strand
CACCGAGAGCACGCGCAACGACGATGCGGCGCCAAGCGTGCGCCGGGCGAAGTCCGGACGCACGCGTGCAGGTGGATCCGGTGGATGCCCGTGTGCACGGCGAGCCAGTGGCCTTGCAGCGAGCGTTTGTGAATCTGATCACGAATGGGCTCGATGCGGTTGCCGGGGTTCCCAAAGGCCGGGTGTGGTTCACTGCCTCGGTTGATGATTCGACGCAGCAAATCCGCATTTCCGTGCAGGACAATGGTCCTGGAGTGCAGGCAGAGTTGCGTGGGCGGATCTTCGAACCATTCTTCAGCACCAAGCCGGGTAGTTCAGGAATGGGATTGGGCCTGGCGATCGTGCGCGAGATCATCGAATCGCATCATGGCACCGTCCACTTGTGTGATACCCCTGTGGGCGCACATTTCCTCACCACTCTGCCGCGCGTGGATTGACACGATCTGGCTTGAGTGTTCGTTAAGGAAAGTACGGACACCGTGATGAATTCCGAACAAGCCATCCTCGTAGTCGATGACGAGCCCGCGAGTGTCAATCTCCTGCGGATTACCCTGGGGATGGACTTTGTCGTCTATACCGCAACGGATGGTGTGGCTGGTTTGAAACTCCTGGCCCAGCATCCGGACATTGCCCTGGCGATCATCGACCAGCGCATGCCTGGCATGTCGGGAACGGAGTTCATCCATAAAACGATCGAACCCTATCCCAATCTGGTGCGTCTCATCCTCACCGGATACACGGATATCGATTCACTGATCGAGGCCATCAATGCCGGGCGGGTCTACCGCTACCTCACCAAGCCCTGGGACAAGGATGAGCTACTGGTGGCGGTGCGCCAGGGACTCGAAGTGCACAGGCTGGCCACGGAGAATTTGCGTCTCCAGGAGGAGCTTCGAAGCGCCAACGAGCGGTTGCGCGTTGAAAATGCCATCCTTCGCCGGGAAGCAAAGGGGCGTTACCGCTTCGAGGAGATCATCGGCACCAGCCCCAGGCTACAGCAGATGCTGGCGATGGTCGAACGTGTTGTGGCCAGCCATACCACCGTCCTGATTACCGGCGAGACGGGGACCGGCAAGGAACTCATTGCCCGGGCCATCCATTACAACGGTCCACGTGCCGACAAACCGTTCGTCAGCGAGAATTGTGGCGCCATCGCGCATGATCTGCTGACCAGCGAGTTGTTCGGCCATAAACGCGGCTCATTCACGGGCGCCAACGAAGATCGGCCTGGTCTGTTCGAAGTGGCCGACGGCGGAACGCTCTTTCTCGACGAAATCGGTGACTGCCCGATGGAGTTGCAGACGCGATTGCTGCGGGTACTCGATCAGGGCGAGATCCGCCGCGTCGGTGACAGTGAGCCGATCCGCGTGGATGTCCGTGTGCTCGCAGCGACACACCACGACCTGGAAAAGGATGTCCAGGAAGGACGGTTTCGCAAGGATCTCTTTTATCGGCTCAGCGTCTTCAGCATCACATCGCCCCCCCTGCGCGATCGGCTCGAGGATGTGCCAGGGTTGGTCCATCATTTCCTGGAACGGCTGGGGGCAGATACGGGAAAGCCGGTGCTTGGTTTTACGCCGGAGGCGATGAACTGCCTGGTGTCCTATGAATACCCGGGCAATATCCGCGAGCTACGCAACGAGGTAGAGCGCGCCTTCACACTCGCTGATCCAGGAACGAACATTCCGGTGGAACTCCTTTCACCACATCTGCAGAAGGTGTGCGCACCCCCGTCCGACAATCAGGTTCCTTCTCTGAGACTGGCGATGGAGAACTTTGAGTCCCAGTACATTCGCAATGTGATGGCACGTTGTGGTGGCAATCAGACTCGTGCAGCCGCCGAACTGGGTCTTTCACGCCGCGGGTTGTTCGATAAACTCCAGAAGTACGGTCTCGGACGCGAGTGAGGGCCGATCGGGTGCCGGCGGGTTGGGAAGTCTTCTGCCCACTTTTACCGCATGCTTGGCAGGGTTCTTCTCATCTGCATTTATGACGTCTTTGATTCAGGCAAGAAAATGAATGGCCTGGATTCTGCAGTAGCCCAGATACGTGGCTGTATCGACTCGTACACGAAGAATTCCACCGTCCAGATCGAGCATCCAAGCCGAGGAGCGGCTGCGTCTCATCGAATTGATCTACGCTGCGGCGGTCGCACCGCACCTATGGTCTCGGTTCACTGACGAACTCTCCCTCTGTCTGGGTGATGCGGTGGTTTTGTTTCACCTCCGTTTTCCTCGGGTTGGGAGTGTGGATGCACGAGCCGTTGCGACCGGTTTATCGGATGATTCGACCGAGTTGTACGCGACGCACTTTTCTGAACGGGATCCCCTGCTTCCCTGGGTGCAATCCCTGCGTCCCGGCTCGGTTGTCTCTTTGCACGAACTGGTCCGGCCGGCAGAACTCGAGGCGTCAGCATTCTACCGTGAATGGATGCGGCCTTTCAATCTGCTGCCGAATGGTGTGACGGCTGCGCTGATCCTGAAGGATGACGATGCGATTTTGAGTCTGCTGCGTGTCTTTCGGCGTTGGGGAGGGGCTGATTTCCGGGCGCAGTCGCTCCAGGTTCTGCAGGAACTCACACCACACCTTCAGCGCGCTCTCGTCGTAAACGAGGAGCTGGCTCGGACCGAGAAGACAAGGATTGCTGCGGCAACCGCACTCGAGCGAATGCCGATTGCAATGATCACGGTCAACGCACGCCTGCGGGTGGTTGCGACCAATGAAGCCGCCCGGCGCATCCTCTCGGATGCCGACGGGTTGTCCCTGCACCATGACGGCGTACGCGCCCGCCTGCGAGCCGACGACCAGGTTCTCCGAGAGGCTCTGCAGCAGGCCGTTTTCGGTGGGCGGCGTGCGGTCTTGCGATTGAACCGTCATTCGTCGCGGCGCGCGTTGCTGGTGAAGGTCGAACCCGCCGACAACGCTCTGCACATGGCCACGCTGTATCTGAGCGATCCGGATCGTAATGCGCCGATCCTGCTGCAAGATCTCCAGCAGCTTTTCCGGCTGACCGTGATGGAGGCGCGTATGGTTCTCGCACTCATCGATGGGCAGCGAGTCGATGAAGCTGCCGCTCGGATGCGCGTCACCATTCAGACGGCACGCAGCTACTTGAAGCAGATCTTTGCCAAGACAGGTACCTCGCGGCAGTCCGAACTCGTCCGGCTGATTATGTCGAGTCCGTTACCCATGCCGTGATTCGGGGTGGCTCCGCACCCATCCGCAAGGCCGTCCGATCCATCAGTGTCTGTGACGGGGGCTTGCGGGGCAGGCTCACGGCACGTCGTCTTGGTTGCGGATTGTGCCATCCTCTCCTACGGTGAGGTGCTGCTGCACCCCTGGGCCCGTCACATCCAGGGACCCTCTGCGCAATTGTGCGTGATCGAGTCCAAATTTGAGAGGAGAGGTGCTCTTCACTCCTAAAGCCGTTTCCAGATTCGGAGAACGGATGACCCCCTCGAAAGCCATGCTGCTTCCGGTTAGGCGATCCCACACGATGGAGAACTGCGCGAATTCCACATCCGTGGGGTTTGCCGATTCCGTTCCGAGATCAAAAATCTTGATCCGTCCATCGAGTTGGAGCGAGAGAACTCCCGGGTCACAAATGGGCATGGGTTGGATCTCGCTATGGTGCGCTTTCAATTCCAGGTCATCCAATTCGATGCGAAAGCCCGTTCCATCTTTCCAGTACAGCTCCAGCGGCCCATTGAACGTGCCGCGTAAACCGCGCAGCCGGCAACGTTGGTTGACGGATTCTATGGATCGTAATGTGACGGAAAAACCGAGGCCGATCCGGCTCAGGAATCGTCCGTCGAGATCGGTCGCGATTCCGGTCTGTGCGAAGTCGAACCGTAGATTCGACAACAGGAGGATGCCTGGGCACACGCCGGCGGCCGAAGTGAGGATCGGTCCGTCCAGGGTGAACAGGTACTTTGCGCTCTGGAGGATGCAGGCGTTCACATCGATAGGGATCTGAATCACATCACCCCAGCCACTATTGCAGTCTGCCGTGAAGTCTCCTCCCAGGCTGCATTGGTCAGACCCCCCCGTAAAGGAATACGCCGCGAGGACCGCTCCTTCCAGCATGGGAAGGCTGGCTGCCACCCTCAAAATACGAAGGAGTTGGCGCGATCTTTCCGCTGGTACGGAGGCGCATCCCTCGAACGCTGATTTTACGGCCGATACGATTTCCTCGATGGTGACAGTTCCGTCCTGGTTCATGTCACCGTTCGGACAACTCGATACGAAAGCGTCATTCAGGGAGATATTCGTCATCAGAACCAGTTCGTCGATGGTCGTTTTGCCGTCGTTGTTGCAATCACCCGCGCATTGTGCGCCCGCGCCCGCTGGGATTCCCAGCAGCAAGGCAATCGCCCAGAAGCGGCGTACACGCCGTGATCGTGCCACTGACAGGATCAACGCCAATGCGAGAAGCGCCAGAGAAGCGCCGCGATTTGACGGGACGCGGAGTTGGCAACCGCTGGTGTCTGATTTTTGCGGATCGACCGCGTGTGTGCGAGTCGTGGTAGGAACCGGTGTCGGGCTGTTCGGTGTTGCACTTGGGCCGGGTGTCGTTGCGAAAACACTGCATGCATCGCCGATCCCATCGCCATCCCGATCGGCCTGATCGACGTTGGCCGTACGCGGGCAGTTGTCGAAGGGGTCTGGCACTTCATCGCCATCCATATCATGAGCCGCGGCGATGGCCAGTCCGCCCCCCGGGTTGGCGGAAGCGAATACCGTGGCCCCGTCCCCAGAGAGGGGATTCGACAGTCGCAGGATCGTTTGTCCGGTATTCTGGCAGCGTGCTGGATCCAGACAATCGGCATCACTTTCGCACGAGTTCTGCGCCT
>CAZEWD010000247.1:4621-4859 GCA_964515725.1 uncultured Binatia bacterium (SeqCode) | reverse complement strand
GCCCTTCGCAACACCTCGGCATCGACCGGAGAGGTGGTGAAATCCGGGAGCAACAGCGCATCGGGAACCGGTACGGGCTGAAACCTCAGGCCGAAGCGCTGAGCCTGTTTGTTGATGAAACGGATCCGCCGTTCCGCCCGGCGCTCGAGATGGCGCAGCCGTCGCTCGGCCTGACGGTGGAACTTTTCCGCCCACTGCCGGTGCCATTGATCGTGCCAGCTCAGGATTCCATCGGGTC
>CAZEWD010000247.1:0-4611 GCA_964515725.1 uncultured Binatia bacterium (SeqCode) | reverse complement strand
CGATCGTCTCCATGTCGCCTGCCTCGGTGAACGCTCGGCACGGGATACCTGTAGCCGGCGCAGATAATGCCGGAACAACAGGAGTGACACGATCAATCCAATTATCGCCATTTCGTTTCGTACGACTTCAACACCAATACCGGAAGATCGCAACCATTCCGCTCCGTCCCGGCTCAGCCACGCAGGCGGGGAGCCGTCAATGCAGGGGTAAGGTTTGCCGGTGTTTTGCGGGTCAAAGCGCGGGTGATCCATCCCCGACAGCTCCACACAACACCCAGCGTCGAGACCACACCGGCCGCAGTCACGGCCGCACACCACGCCTCAGACGCAATGGGCAGCTTCACCAACCACAGACCCGCGGGAATCATGAGGGTTTCCAATCCAGTCATCGCACTTCCTCCTTGTGTTTCCTGAGAACGCAAGGGGTGTGCCACATCGCAGGACACCGGGAACGGCGACGCGATAGCTCATACGCAAAGAAAAACGCATCTTCCGAACTGCAGAGAGCGCAGCCACCGCAGCCAGGATACTGCATCGTTGGCTATGGCCGGAGATGGCCACTCCGTGATACCCGAAACGGACTCGGGGCAAGTCTCCGCCGAGGGGAGGTCTGATGCAAAGGATGCATGATACAGCGATCCACCGGCATGCCACCGTTGTGCTGGGTCTGTGCATCCTCGCACTGGCCTCATGTAAAGGCCAACATCAAGGGCCGGGAACGATTGCTGGCAAGCGTCTGCCGGCAGAGATCATCTCACAGCGTGCAGCCCAACAGAGCAAAGCCCGACGACAAGCGGGTGCAGGCAACCCCCACAAGCAGATCCTGTTCGGCGACCTGCACGTGCACACCACATTCTCGGCGGACGCCTTCATGCGCAGTCTGCCGGTCTTGCAGGGTGAAGGAACACATCCCCCCGCCGACGCCTGCGATTTCGCACGGTTCTGCTCCGGGCTCGATTTCTGGAGCATCAACGACCACGCGGAGGCGCTCTCTCCCCGTCACTGGCAGGAAACCAAAGAACTGATCCGCCAATGCAACGCCGTGGCAGGAGATCCACAAAATCCCGACGTCGTCACCTTTCTTGGTTGGGAGTGGTCGCAGGTCGGCACCACCGCTGCCAACCATTACGGTCACAAGAACGTCATCTTCAAGGATCTCGACGACGACAAAGTGCCGGCCCGCCCCATCAGCGCCCTCGACGACCAACTCCTGGCCGCAATGCGTAACCCGATGCCCTGGTGGCAACGACTGCGCTTTCCTCTCTTCGACTGGCCCAACCGCCAACGGTACTTCGACCTGGCGGCATTCCAGCAGGAAAACCGCGAGACGCCGTTGTGCCCCAAAGGCGTCGATGTCCGCTCCCTGCCAGACAACTGCAGCGAATCGGCGCAGACCCCACAGGAACTCTTCGAAAAACTCGCGCAGTGGGGCTTCGATTCGATCGTCATTCCGCACGGCACGACATGGGGCTTCTACACACCCGCGTCTTCCAGCCTGGACAAACAGCTCAAGGGCGCCCAACACGATCCGACACGACAATTTCTCTTCGAAATCTATTCCGGCCATGGGAACTCCGAGGAATATCGCGATTGGCGTCCCGCCAGGTTCGACGCCTCGGGCAAAGAAATCTGTCCGGCCCCCACGAAGGACTACCTACCGTGCTGCTGGCGTGCGGGTGAAATCATCCGCTCGAGGTGCGGGGATGCACCGCAAACTGAATGCGACGTGCGTGTGGAACGAGCGCGTGCCAATTATCTCAAGGCGGGGTTGGCCGGACACCAGACGGTTCCAGGTGCGCAACCGGAAGACTGGCTCGATTGCGGCCAGTGCCGTGATTGTTTCAACCCGGCGTTCAATTATCGCCCGGCAAACTCGGCACAGTACGCACTGGCGATTTCGAACTTCGATGATCCCGCCCAGCCGCGTCGCTTCCGCTTCGGATTCCTCGCTTCGAGCGACAATCACTCGGCTCGTCCGGGAACCGGCTACAAGGAATTTGGCCGGCACATCATGACAGAGGCCGTCGGTGCGCGGGATGAAGCCTGGCATGAGCGCTTCCTGCCCCCTAAAGGGCCTCCCGAACCGGAATCAAAAGAGTTCAAACCGGACCCGTCGACCGCTTCCGGTGCCATGCAGATCATGGAGTTCGAACGCCAGGGTTCCTATTTCCTGACCGGCGGTCTCGTTGCCGTACATTCAGCCGGGCGTGACCGCGATTCGATCTGGTCCGCCCTCAAGCAAAGGGAGGTGTACGGCACGAGCGGGGCGCGTATCCTTCTGTGGTTCGATCTTCTCAACGGTCCCGGCGGACTCCTCCCCATGGGTTCCGAAACGGATTTCTCCGGCACACCTCATTTCCGTGTTCGCGCCGCCGGCGCCTTCAAACAGAAACCAGGTTGTCCGGAGGTGTCGACGCGATCGCTCAGTAAAGAGCGCCTCGATTCCCTCTGCCGGGGAGAATGCTTCAACCCCAGCGATGAACGTCACCGGATCAATCGCATCGACGTCATCCGCATCCGGCCGCAAGAAGATGCCGCAGAACCGCTGCGCAGCCTGATCGAAGATCCATGGAAACGCTTCGATTGCCCGGACTCCGAAGCCGGCTGCGAGTTCGAATTCGACGATCCCGAGTATGTCACGGGGAAACGCGAATTCATCTATTACGCGCGCGCCTTGCAGGAACCCACTCTGGCCGTGAATGCCGGCGGTCTGCGCTGCAGGTACAACGCTGAGGGCGAGTGCATCGAGGTGCAACCTTGTTACGGCGATTATCGAACGCCATACAACGAGGATTGCCTGGCACCAAACCAGGAACGGGCGTGGTCCAGCCCGATCTATTTGAAACCGCAACACGGAACGGTGCCGGACAGGGATTGAAGGATCTGAGGAGCCTGTGTCGCAACACCTGATCTCCGAGTCATCACAACGCTCCACGCACCGGCCGGCGCGTCGCGCTGCCTCTTCTCGCTGGCCCAATATCCTCCTTGCGCTCGGGGCAGCGGCCGGTGCGCTCCTGGCTGCCAGTGGCCTTTTACAGGGCGGCGGCACCGGCCTCCCACAACTGCCTGCCGGGGCTGTAGCTCGTGTGAACGGAGAAACCATCCGGCTCGATGAATACCAGCAGGCCGTGAACGGTCTTGCCCAGGACCGCCGCTCGATCAACGCCGATCAGCGGCAGATGGTCCTCGATCGGCTCATCGATGAGGAACTTCTCCTGCAGCGCGCACTTGAACTGGGATTGGCGCGCGACGACGTGCGAGTCCGCCGGACCCTGACCGCTGCCTTGATCGAGTCGGTGGTCAGCACAGGGGACTCAGCCACTCCGGACGACGCGGAACTGCGATCGTTCTATAACCGAGAGCGTGACTTTTTCAGCGTACCCGGCAAGGTCCGGGTGCGTCAGATCTGGGTGAAGGCAGGCAACCCGGCCGAGGCGGAGGCAGCCCGGAATCGTGCACAGCAGGCAGCAGAGCGTCTACGCAACGGTGAAGACATGGATACCGTGCGTCAGAACCTCGGAGATCCGGAGCTCGTACCGTTGCCGGATGTGCTTCTCCCCGTACAGAAACTCGGTGACTATCTCGGACCGACGGCGATCCGTGCCATCCTGTCCCAACCAGAGGGGGTGATCAGCGACCCGATTCGCTCGAACACCGGTTATCACGTACTGGTCGTCGTCGAACGTGCAGCCGCAGAACCTCCAGCCTTCGACGCCATCAAGGCACAGGTTCTGGTGGAATACCGGCGCCGGGAAGCGGATCGCGCTCTCCGGAAATATCTCGACGATCTACGCCGCCAGGCAGAGATCGTGGTACAGCCAGATCTACCGTGAAGCGACCGGCAGCCAGATCTTCGATCATCCGGCGGCTGTCTGGCTGGCATGGGCATCCTCTTCCTCCCTCTGTATGCCGCGGCACATGATCGGACGAGTTCCTTTTCCTCATGGGAAATCCACGGTGCAGAAGCCGTCGTACGGCTGCGTTTCTCTGAAATCGATCTCACGCGTTATCCATGGGCACATGCACCAATCCGGGAGAGGACAGAACGGCTGAAGAGCTATCTCACCGGCGCCTTGCAGCTTTCTTCGAACGGCGATCTGTGCCGCGTGACAAAGGAGCCACGGGCCCTGCCGGGGAGCGAAGGTCGTTTAGCCTTCGAGTGGCATCTCTCCTGTCCGTCATCGACCGGCCTGGCGATCCGCACTGCGTTTCTTCTCGATGTCGCGCCGGCGCACCTGCACTTTGCCCGGGTCCAGCGTGACGGCAGTCCCGAAAGCGAACGCGTCCTCTCCAGCCGTGAGCCTGCGTGGGCGCTCGACGGAACGGCTCCGGGTGAGGCGTCTTCGCACTCTGCCGGGAGCACGAGCCTGGCAGGCTACATCGGCCTCGGGATCGAGCACATCCTGAGTGGTTATGACCATCTCGCATTCGTCTTCGCGCTGATCCTGATCGGTGGCACGTTGCGGGAGCTGGCTCAGGTGGTCACGGGTTTCACCGTGGCCCACAGCATCACACTCGGTCTGGCCGCGCTGGGTCTCGTCAAACCTGCTGCTGCGCCCGTCGAAGCCATCATCGGGCTGTCCATCGCTCTGGTCGCAGCAGAAAACATCT
>CAZEWD010000246.1:0-4868 GCA_964515725.1 uncultured Binatia bacterium (SeqCode) | reverse complement strand
AGGAGGTCGCTGATGCGGAGTTCCTCGGCCGATTTGATGTAGATCAACGGCCGGCCGGAATCGATGATTTCCCGCAGTGCTCGCAGAGAGCGCGTTTCCTCGGTTCCCGGGGCTCGGCGTGTGGGTCGCTTCATGGGGTCAAAGGTGTCCTGATTATTTGCCAGACGCCACTGGGGCGGTAGCAATGGAGATCCTCTCGGCACCGGCTTCTTTGGCGATCGTCATGATTTGGACGGCGCGTTCGAGTACGACGCTGCGGTCTCCCTGTAGGATGACGGTTCGTTCGCCCGAGCCTTGCAGCGCGGACTGCAGGGCGTCGTGCAGTCCTTCCATCGGAACAGAGGTGCCATTCACCTCGACGCGTTGATCGGCCGTCGCGGTGACGTTGACGCCGCTTGGTTCGCCACCCCCTCCGCCGGCGCGTGGCAGGTTCACCCTGGTGCCCTGCTGGGTGAGGGCGGTGCTCGTGACCATGAAGATGATCAGCAACACCAGGAAAACGTCAGTGAGCGGGGTGACGTTGATCTCGGCAACGATATCGCCGTCCCCTTCACTTTCAATGGGATTGAACGACACGGACCAGAGTTCCTTCGCGTGGTTGCGGTCTGGCGACGCGGATCGACAGGTCTTCCGTCCATTCGCGCCACTGCAATGAGATGTTGTTGATACGCACGTTGAACGCATTGTACGAGAAGATTGCCATGACGCCGACGAGCAATCCGGCCGCAGTGGCGACCAGGGCTTCGGAGATACCGGCTGCGACGACCGCGAATCCTCCGGATCCGGTTGCGGCCATGTCCTCGAAGGCCCGCACGATACCGATGACCGTACCGAGGAGGCCGATGAAGGGCGCCAGGCTGCCAATCGTTCCGACGAGCCAGACATTGCGTCTCAGGCCCCGTACGGCCGAGGCGAGTTTCTGATGTACCACGCGGTTGCGTAGCGAATCGTCCATGTCCGGTTGGCTGAGAATGGCTTTATAGATGGATGCCAGCGGGCAGGTGTCGTGCCGCGCAATCGCCAGGGCGTTGGCCAATCCCTCTTCGTTCGTTGCCTCCCAGACGAGTCGATTCAGCCGCCGTGCACTGCTGGTGGCGCGCCCCAGGGTCCACAACCGTTCGAAGATCACGGCAAGACTGACGATGGAACAGAGAAGGAGCGGGTACATCACCGCGCCGCCCGTTTGGACCAGCGTGAGAAAGTCGCGCGTTGACGTCACCCGCGGCAGACTAGCCAAGGCCTTCGGGGGGTGCAATTCGGCAGGCGGATCATTGCCGTGCCGGCATCGCTCGCGCCGTATGAGAACGCATGATACATGCAGGTCATGCAAGCAGAGCAGGTCGACTCCCCTCTGGCGATCGAGCAGAGTTTTCCGGCGCTGCGTGGGCGGCTACCTCGACTTCTGCTGACCCAGTTACCGACGCGTGTTCACCGGCTCGACCAACTGAGCGCGCGGCTTGGTATCGATCTGTGGGTGAAACGCGATGACGAGAGTGGTCGCGTTTACGGCGGGAACAAGCCGCGTAAACTCGAATTCATACTGGGAGATGCCCGTGCGCGGGACAAATCGACCATCCTCACCTTTGGCGGAATCGGCACCAACCACGGTCTGGCAACGGCTCTGTGCGCCCGCGAGATCGGCCTACGCACGATTTTGGTTCTGCTACGCCAGCCCGTGACGGAATCCGTACGCCGTTCTCTGCTTCTCGATCATGCTGCCGGGGCGGAGATGTATTACGCTGCCGGTCTGCCCGGGGTGACGTCACGGGCGCTGTGGTTGTGCGGGCGTGGGTGGCTGCGTGGCGAACTACCACACATTGTGCCAGCGGGCGGCACCTCGCCCCTGGGTACGCTGGGGTATGTGAACGCCGCATTCGAATTGAAAGAACAGATCGCTGCGGGGTTGGTACCCGAACCGGCGTGGATCTTCGTGGCGCTTGGCACCGGAGGAACTGTCGCAGGGCTTACGCTCGGTGCCAGGCTGGCGGGTTTGCGGTCGCGAGTGGTGGGGGTCCTTGTGACAGACATTCTGCCGCCGGGACCCCGCCGTCTTGCCCGGATGGCCGAGCAGGCGCGCCGGATGCTGGCGCGTTACGCGGATGTCGGAGGTGTGCGGGCCGAACCCGGCGATTTCACCGTGCGGCAAGGCTTTTGTGGCGCAGCTTATGGAGCACCGACGGACGAGGGACGCTGGGCGCGTGATCAGATGAGGGAGCTCGAAGGCATCCACCTCGAGACTACATACACCGGCAAGTGCCTTGCGGCCGTGATCGCTGCGGCGCGCAGTTCAGAGTACCACGAGGGTCCCGTCCTGTTCTGGAACACCTATTCGAGCATCGATCCGGCACAACACCTGAGGCCCATGCCCGACTACCGGGAATTGCCGGCACCTTTCCACCAGTTCTACGAAGGGATAGTGGAAGCGGCATGAGTATGTGGTGGTCCTTGCAAAGGCTGTCGCCGGGCAGTTAGCTGATCATCGTGGCAAACGATCCTTGGAGTGTGGTTACACGGCGAACGTTTTTGCGACGCACTGCGATCGCGGGCGGGCTGCTGACTCTGAGCCGTTTGCCGGTGACGGCACAGCCGATCGATCCACCGGCACGAGGACTGCAGTTTCTGACAGCCCGGGAGGCCGATATTTTCCGGGCGGTGGGAGACCGGATGGTCGCCAGCGACGACCCTGCGATGCCTCGGTTTCGCGATACCGAGGCGGTCCTCACCATTGATCAGGCGCTGTTGCAACTCGATGGCGAGTTGCAGACTCAGGTACGTTGGCTCCTGAAGATTTTTCAGTGGGGTCCACCTGTGTTCCTGCTGCGACTGTCCACGTTCACGGGATTGCGGGAGGAGGAGCAGGACGAGTACATACGAGGATGGGCGGGAAGTTCGAGGGAACTCCGGCGACTGGCGTTTCGTGCCCTCAAGAACCTTTCCCTGCTGGGTTACTATTCCCAGAAGGCCGTCTGGCCAGCGATCCATTATCAGGGTCCATGGATCCCGCGGCCTCGACGGTTCGTTCGCCTGGACTCGCCAACCGGGTAGATTCCGGCCAATCTGTAAATCGAGACGCCGGGCAGAATCTTGCGGGCGTATGAGCGACACATGATCACCAAAGGTCAGCAAATCACGAGCGATCTGGTTCTCCAGACGGAGGTCTGCGTCATCGGTTCGGGTGCGGGGGGCGCCGTCGTGGCCAAGGAACTGGCAGAGGCGGGGCGCGATGTCATCCTGCTCGAACAGGGCGGCTACTACACGAAGGCCGATTTTACCCAACGTGAAGATGAGATGATGCCGCTGTTGTACGAGGACATGGGGCAACGTGCGACAGTCGATCAATCGATCATCATTCTGCAAGGGCGCAACATCGGTGGCTCCACGGTCCATAATCTCTGTTACTGTTTTCGCACCCCGGAGCCCATCCTGGAAAAGTGGCGCCGGGAAGATGGGCTGCGCGACATGAGCTTCGAACAGATGGTGCCATCGTTCGAGCGTGTGGAACGTATGCTCAAGGTGAAACAGATTCCCGAGTACCAGATCAACAAACTGAACAGCAAAATCCGGGAGGGCTGTGAGAAACTCGGTTATCACGGGCTGGTTGCCAAACATAACCGGGAGAACTGCACGACCAGTGGCTTTTGCCTGCTCGGATGCCCGTTCGATGCCAAGCAGAGCATGTTGATCACCTACATCCCTGCGGCGGATCGGGCTGGGGCACGCATCTATGCCAATTGCCGGGTGCGCCGGATCGTTGCCCGGGGCGATCGGGTGCAGGCCGTGGAAGCGGTCGTCGTCGACGAATTGAACCGTCCCCGGCACACGATCCGGGTCGAAGTCCAGATCATCGTTTTGTCAGCCGGAGCGATCAACTCACCCCAGATTTTGCTCAATAGCGGAATCGGGAACAGCAGCGGCCAGGTGGGCAGAAATCTCCACCTGCATCCGAGCGTCCTTCTGGCCGGTATCTACGACGAGGACATCCATGGTTACACGGGTATTCCACAGAGCTACTACGTGGACGAGTTCATCGACCTGGAGAAAGACCCGGACAGCGGATATCTGCTCATGCCCGTGTTCGGTTTCCCAGTAACGACGGCAACCCAATTGCCCGGGTTCGGGCGCGACCATTCGGCCATCATGCGCAATTTCCACCGTACCGTCGGGCTCCTCGTGCTCATGCACGACCAATCGGCCGGCCGAGTCGAGGTCGACAGAAGCGGCAAGCCACGGATCTCCTACCGGATCAACGCGGAGGAGCAAGCTCTCTTTATAGAAGGGATGAAACACTGCGCCGAAATTTTATTCGCAAGTGGTGCCAGGCGCGTGATTGTGCCGTATGAGGATCCACTCTGGTTGAATCCCGGCGACGACCTGCGCGCCATCGATCGGCGGGGCCTGCGTCCGAACGAGATCCAGATCGCGTCCACCCATCCCCAGAGTACCTGCCGGATGGGTGAGGACCCGCGCCGCTCGGTCGTCAACTCGTGGTGCCAATCCCACGATTTCAAAAACCTTTTCGTGTGTGACATGGGGGTTTTCCCCTCCTCGCTCGGAGCGCCGCCACAGATCACCACCGCTTCGATTGCCGACCGTACGGCTCAATATATCAAGGATCAGTGGACGCGACTGACCGCCTAATGTACAGTCTTTCGACGGAGCTGAAACATCTTTTCCGTCAGGGTGTTGAAGAGCGATCGCCATTGACAAGATTTGGGTCGAATGGCACTCTGGTGCGGCAAGTCGAGTGCAAGATTGTGTCGTTGTGTGCGCCTGTCGCGGAGCAAATCGGACGTGGGGAGACGGGATTTGTCGTGCCTCGTCGCTACGTGGCAGGCCGCTGTCTGTAGCGGGCTGGTGCGGTGGCGGTC
>CAZEWD010000245.1:0-4893 GCA_964515725.1 uncultured Binatia bacterium (SeqCode) | reverse complement strand
CGGGTGATAACCCTGCGAGAAGGCGATCGGCACCCGGGCACGGCGTACGGCACGGTAGAAGAGGGTGGTCATTTCGAGGGTGCCGATGAATCGGGCGAGACCGACTTTTCGATACTTCAGTCGGATCCGAGCGGTTGCGCGGGGGGTCTGCATTGCCGGCGCTGCGAGTACACCTTCCCCGTCCGCGGTAAGCCATTCTTCCGCATTGCCGAGTGCGCGATCGTCCGACAGTGGTCTTGCGGTGGACGTGACGATGTTCTCGCCCTTCGATGACTGAAGACCGCCCGGCGGACTGCCTCCATCTTTCTGCCTGTCGCGGACCTTGTGCCAGCCCCGTGGTTCCCATGCCGTAGGGTCCTCCCCCCCAACGATCTCGCTGGCCCAATGTGCGATTCGTTCGCCACGGTGCTCTGCTGCCTTGGCTCCCGCAAGGTGGTAGTCGATGTTGCGGATCTCCTTGAAATCACAGACCCCGCAGTACCTGCAGCGCTCGATACTGCAGTCGGGGGTGAGTGTGCGCTCGAAGGCATAGGCAAGCTCACGCTGAAGGTAGTCCTTGCTGACGCCACAGCTCAGGTGATCCCACGGCAATATTTCATCGAGAGGCCGCCGCCGCAGAGCCGATTCGGCATCGAATCCACAATCGGCCATGGCCTTTTCCCAGAGGTCAAATCGGCACTCCTCGTTCCACCCGTCAAACCGGCAACCTGATTGATACGCTCGGAGGAGCAGGGCTCCGGTGCGTCGATCTCCTCGCGACAAGAGGCCTTCCAGGAGTGACAGTCGCGCGTCGTGGTACCGGAATCGAATCCGGTAGCGCGCCAACTCGCCGCGCAGCAGATTTTGCCGGTTTTCAATTTCGGCGGTCGAAACCTGCTGGGCCCATTGGAACGGTGTGTGTGCCTTCGGAATGAAGTTCGAGACGCTGGCAATGACCTGGCGCTTGTGGTTCCCCGCCGCAGAAACCTTTCTCGCCAGATCGATGATCCCGCGCAGATCATCTTCGGTCTCACTCGGCAAGCCGATCATGAAATAGAGCTTGATGGAGCGCCAGCCCAGATCGAAGATCTCCTTTGCCGCTTCGACGAGCTCTTCTTCCTGGTACTGTTTTTGGATCACGTCGCGCAGGCGTTGGCTGCCCGCTTCAGGTGCGATGGTGAAGCCTGTTTTTCGCACGCGGCGGATCTGTTCGAGCAGCGATGGGGCCAGCGCATCGACACGGGTGGAGGGTAGCGACACGGCAACACGTTGCGGGCTGAACCGGTTCATCAGATCCGTGAGGACCGGGTTGACGCAGCTATAATCGCCCGTGCTGAGGCTCAGGAGTGAAATCTCATCGTGTCCTGTCTGACGCAACGCCGTTTCGGCATGCTCGAGTACCCGTTCCGGACCGCGTTCTCGCAGGGGACGGTAGACGTACCCGGCCTGGCAGAATCTGCAGCCTTTGACGCATCCGCGCATGACTTCAACGCTAGGCCGGTCATGAACGATCCCCGTGGTGGGCACGATGAAGGTTTGCGGGATCGGAACGGTGTTCAGATCGCGTAGGATTCGCTTTACGACCCTCGTGTAGCCTGCCTTGAGAGGATGGATTTCAGTCAATCGGCCGGCCGTGTCGTATCTCGGTTCGAAAAAAGCTGGCACGTAAATGCCAGGTATCTCGGCCAGAGCTTCCAGCAGATCGCTCCGGTTCCTGCCGTCCCACTGCAGGCGCACGTTGCAGATGTCGTGAATGGCCTCCTCCCCATCTCCCAGAAGGAATGCATCCAGAAATTCCGCGAGAGGTTCCGGGTTATGTGCACACGGCCCGCCTGCAATCACCAGGGGTGCCTGTGCCGTCCGCTCCGACGATTTCAGAGGGATCCCGCCCAATTCGAGCATGGCCAGGAGGTTCGTGTACGTAAGTTCGTATTGGAGGGTGAATCCAACGATGTCGACGTCCGCGAGCGGAGTGAACGTCTCCAGCGTGACCAACGGCAGGCCGGCGCGGCGCAACTCCGCTTCCATGTCCAACCACGGGGCGTAGACGCGCTCCGCGTAAACGTCGGTGCGCCGGTTCAGAAGATCGTAGAGAATTTGCAGGCCGGCGTGGGATTGCGCGATTTCGTAGACATCAGGGAAGGCCAGCGCGAACCGGAGAAGTCCCGGCCGGATCGGCTTGCGTACCATGCCGCGTTCGTTCCCGAGGTAGCGGCCTGGCTTCTGAACGCGATGGAGCAGGTTCTCGTATGCGCGCTCGATGTTGAAATTGGCGGGTCGCATGGGCGTCGGGCCATCATAGGGAGCCCGCATCCGCGCGGCAAGAATACGGTTCCAGACGTGTTCCCGCCGCACCGGAATACCCCATCCTCGGTAGGCATCTGAGTGGGCCCGGCGATCGACCGATGGATCTTCGGTGGATGCCCCGTCGGGGGAGACCCCGGTCTCGGTGACTTCGGTTGACTTCCCTGAGCGATGCCGATAGCGTCACGCCTCGTTCGTGCTGGCTGAGGCGTTGTGAGGATGGCAGCGGATGGCGCAGTGCTGAATTCGGAAGTCCTGGTCCTCAATCGCTCTTTTGCCCCGGTGCATATCACCTCGGTACGGCGTGCATTTTCGTTGTTATATCAAGATCTTGCACGTGCAGTTGACAGTCAGTACCAGACCTTCGACTTCAAGAGTTGGGCGGATCTTTCGGTTTCCTTGCACGAGGAGAGCGTTGGCCTGGTGGGGCGGGCGATCCGTGTGCCCCGTGTGATTCTGCTGATCGCATACGACCGGATCCCCAAGCGCCAGGTGCGCTTCAGTCGGTTCAACATCTACCGGCGAGACCGTTATACGTGTCAGTACTGCGGGCGTTCTTTCCCGCGACACGAACTGAACCTGGACCATGTCATTCCCCGATCGCAAGGTGGTCTTTCCCGGTGGGACAACGTCGTGTGCTCGTGCCTGAACTGCAACCATCGCAAAGGAGGACGGACACCAGAGCAGGCGGCGATGAAGTTGTTGCGCCTCCCCAGACGGCCGGATTGGACCCCCTTCATGTTGGAAACGTTCAACCCCAAGCGCCACAAAGACTGGGTGCCGTTTCAGTCGATCGTCGATATTTCGTACTGGAACACCGAACTTCTGGAATAGGTGGTCCTGACCCGTTCGGCGCAAATCCTGCAATGGGATCTTGCTCGTATGCTGGACCGACACGCTTTTGCAACAGTCCTGCCGGCGTTCCTCGGGGCGCTTTTGTCTGCTGTTCCCGCCTCGAGCACGGCGCAGATCAGTGGCGAAGTGCGGTATTTCGGGAAGGCCGAACCCTTGGCGGGTGTTGTGGTCGATGTCGACGGTCCAGAAACGCAATCTCTCGTCACCGATCCGGGAGGGACATTCAACACACAGTCTCTTGAATCCGGAACTTACTCCGTCACGCCACGGTATTCCGAGCCCCCACCCGGCGGTGTCACTGCCCTGGATGCGGTGACTGCGTTGATGGCGGCGGTCGGCTTGCGTTCGCTGCAGCCGGAAGAAATCCTTGCCTGTGATGCGGATGGTTCGGGGGCCATCACCGCCGTCGACGCGTCACTTATGCTGCAATATGCAGTGGGCCACCGGTCCCGGCTGCCTGTGGCTTCACAGTGCGGATCGGAACTCGTCTTTCTCCCTGTCGGAGAAGAGTCTTCTGCCGTCAGGGCCGTGCCTCCCGTCTTTGGGCCCGTGTGTGGGACGGGGAGCTATACGGTTGATGCAGCGCCGGGTTCTTCCCGATGGTTGCCCTTTCGCGCGATCAGATTAGGGGATTGCTCGGGGGACTGGACACCGAACAGCGCGTTGACACCGCCCACCGGCGTCGTCACTGCGTCACCGACCGCCTCTTCCGCGCCCTCCGTCCGGCCGAGCGCGACGGCCAGTGTGCCGCCAGCCACGGCTGTGACAACGTCTCCGGCGCCGGTATTTACGCCGAGTCACAGCCCGACCCAGACGGCCCCGGGGTCTGCCACACCGGCAGTCACGGTAACCCGTACAGCCGGACCTGCCAACTGCACCGCAGGTAGGGAGTCCACGCTCGATGCGCCGCTGCTTCTGGCCATTCATCCGGACGAACGGAATGGCTCAGGTGTTCTGCAGGCGGGACGCGCGCACGTTCTCACCACGGTGCCCACGAGCGGCGGTTGGGGGGTGTTCTGGCTGCGTGACAAGACGGCAAACACGTTTGATCTCACTCTGCCGTCGACCTTGTACTACGCGCATGTCGACTTGAACGGCCAGATCTCCGCAGGCCCCATGCCTCTGGTCGACATCCGGCGGCATGACCGCGAACCTCTCTATCTGGTTGCCTGGCGCAACGATCACTTCGGATTGCTTGTCAACGAATTGGTCAACAACGACATTTTCGCCAAGGTGACCTACCAGTACTACTACGACGTGGGCATCGATGGTTCGTTGTCTCCGCGCGTCGGACCGATCCGGACCGATCTCGGCTATTCAGGCGGAATCGGCGATATGGTGCCGTATCTGGACGGGTTCATGGTTGGCATCGAGGTGGTGTGCCAGGGATCACATCAGTGCTCTTTCGGGTACAAACTTGCCGATCATGGCGCCAGCCGGGGATCCGATCTGCGCATCGTCGAATTCGATGGGACTCACTCATTCGCACCGAAATGTGCCTATGACGGCAATGGGCTGGTCGTGACTTCGTGGAAAGACGCCGCAGCGACAGGCGTCGTGAGCCAGTACATCACCAATCCTGGCACCTTCATTTCTGCCAGTAAATCGATTGTGCCCAACAAAGGGTCGCTGAACGACAACAATCCGCGCGTGGCCTGGGATGGCCTTCGGTTCGGCGCTGTCTGGCGGGAGGTGCAGTCGTTGAATGCGCCGGGAAACACGATGTGGAGGATGCGGATGGCGTTGTTCTCTCGC
>CAZEWD010000244.1:3097-4897 GCA_964515725.1 uncultured Binatia bacterium (SeqCode) | reverse complement strand
CTCGAGCACCTGGAATGTTTGCTTTGCCAGGGTTTGTACGGTTCGGATGTCCTTCTCGTCGAGTGGCGCAGGGATGAGAAGTTCGGCGGCGTCTTTCTCCAGATATTTCGCTTCGTAGGAATAAAAGCCGCCCCGCGGGCGGATCTCCCCTGGAATGGATACGATCGGTTCCTCATTACCCAGAACCGCACATTCGATTTCACGCGCATCCACACCACGTTCCAACACGATCTTGGTGTCATATTCGAATGCGATCTCGATCGCTCGATCGAGTTCTTCCGGTAAAGAGACCTTGCTGATGCCCACCGAGGATCCGAGATTGGCGGGTTTGACGAAGACGGGGAACCCTGACTCTGCGGCACCCCGCCTCACTGCTGCGGGGTCGCGCTGCCATTCGGATTGCGTGGCGGCCGTAAACGGGACGACCGGAAGGCCGGCCGCACGCAGCAGTCTCTTTTGAACATCTTTGTCCATCCCTACGGCCGAACCGAGAACTCCTGCACCGACATAGGGAATTTCAGCAAGTTCCAGGACGCCCTGGATCGTGCCGTCCTCGCCCATGGTGCCGTGGAGAACGGGGAAGACCACGTCGATCTTCCTGTACGGAAAGGTGCTCCCCGCCACAGCAAGTAACTGACCCTGGTTTGGTTGGGGAAGCACGGTCACGCTTGGGTTGTTACGTGATATCTCGAGTTGCGATGCGTCCGTGGTGCACTCGAAATCCCGTTCCTCGATGAGGCGCCAGGTTCCTGCCCGATCGATGCCGATCAGGGTCACCCGATAGCGCTTGCGATCGAGTGCCTCGAACACGGAGTGCGCGGAGCGCACTGAAATTTCATGTTCTCCGGAGCGGCCTCCGAAGAGAATTGCGACGTCGAGTCGATCCTTGCGTTCAGCCATTGGCTGGCTCTGTAACACATGAATTGTTGTCGCTCACTCCACGATCGTGCAAAGTTCCGACTTGCAACGGGCGTGGGGGCTGTGGCTTAATGCTCTCGACCGGGACGACAGGCAATCCGATGAAAACGCGACATCAGAACTCTCAGCGACACAACAGCGCCAGCGCGAATGCGTGGACGAGTGCCGGGCAGGCACTCATGGTGATGACGGTGGCGCACACGGATGCCGTGTCCAGCACGCTCAAGACGGCGAAGCGCATTTGCACGTGTTGGAGGGCCGGTGGCCTGCCCGTGGAGGGGATCACATAGAGTTAAAATTCATCCCTGAAGCAAAAAGGCCACCGGACGAAGGTTCGGTGGCCTTTTTGCTTTTGGGGCAGTCTCCGCATGGGGTGGAGGCAAGGGATGGCCACGGGTCAATCCCGCTCGAGGTTCCGCACAGGAGGAACGATGAAACGAATCGATTCACAGTCGGTAGCTCAACGGTTGAGAGAGGTCGTTGCGGACGAGCCGAAAGCTTTTGCATACGATATCGGCGTCAGCCTCTCCGCTCTCTACAATTATATGAACGGTCGAATTCCCTCGACTGAGGTTCTCTATCGGATCGCTCTTTATACCGGTCGTCCGATGGAGTGGTTCCTGACGGGTCAGGGGGCCGGCTCGTTGTGTCTCCCTGCCGCAAGTGGTCCCGGAGAGCCGCTCTTTGGTTCCCGCACGGCGGCTGCACACTGAACCGTCATGACGATCGGCTGTTCCGTCTTCCCTCTTTTGGGAGGACAGGAGTCTTAGACCGCGCTCCTCTGTAACGCGCTCAAAAGCGTGCGTTGGAGTGCGTTACGGAGGTTTCAAATGGAAGTCTTGGCCTTGGCGAATGCCATTCCTGCGACATTCGAATCCAGCA
>CAZEWD010000244.1:1703-3087 GCA_964515725.1 uncultured Binatia bacterium (SeqCode) | reverse complement strand
GTTTCGTCCCCGGGGTCCTGGTCCTCAGGGAGATCGTCCGGGGGCGATTCAGTATCATCGGTCGGACCGTGCGGCACAAGCATATCCGGCGATCCTTGAGCAGCACGACTGCATGAAGAGTTGAGGGGGCGGGGCGGATTCCCGCCTCTCCTCAGCCACCGGCCCGAAACTTGAACAACCGGCCTCGGTACGTCGAGTTGTGCAGTTCGAGAAACAAGAGCCCACGCACCACCATGACCACGTAAAAGAGAGGGATCAGGAACAACATGAGTCCTGCACTGTAATCCAGGGCGTTTGGCATCAAGACGTAAATGAGAGCCGACAGAACCGCCACGGGAAGCCATTCGAGCCAGTTGGCGCTCACAAATCGGTAACTTTCCACAAGAAGGCCGAGTGACGAATCGCGTCCGAGATAGATCAGCTCAGGCACCGCATTGAAAAAGATAAAACCAGCCAGATGGATACAGCGCAGAAGCACCATTCCTTGCGGCAGTTGCAGGAGAGCCGGTGTGACCAGCATGAAGAAGATCCAGACGATGAACCAGACGCGCACCACATCCCAGAGGTAGACGCCAAAGCTACGTTGGAATTCCTCGAAGGATGCCTTCGAGGTTCGCACGATCATCTCCATGAGATAGAGGAATGAACTGACGCAGGCTGCGGAAACCAGGTTGAGAACCAGGCCGCCTGCGATGCCCAGGGACATTGCCACCTGCGCTCCGAACCACATGATTGCGGCGTAGACAAAAGCCGTGGCAGCGACCGGCCAGTTCCGCAGGCTCAGCTCTCCAGCACGCAGCAAGACCCGACGGTACATGCTGAGGGTGACCCGTAACCATTCCACGCCGATACCGCCTCGCCCAGTGATGCACTTCTACCGGTGCCGGGGGGCACGGGCAACCGAAGCCTGTCTCTCGTTTCGTACCGCGGTGAGACCGTCCGCTTGCCATCTCCTCTGCGCTGATTCCGGATCGAGTGGGGTGGTGTCGTCCGCCAGGCCGGGCTCCAGCGCGATCACCACGATGCCGGTTATGACCAGCGCGGCTCCTGCGAGAACCGGGCTGCTCAGGCGTTCGCCGAGCACAATGCGGGCGAAAAAGAGGCTGAACAGGGGAATCGAGCTGAGAAGCACCGCGAGGGCACTCACTTCCACCAGTTGTTGGGCGCGGGCATAGACGATGTAGACACTACAGGTACACAGCAGTGTGAGGACGCCCAGCAGGAACCATCCGCTGGTGTCCGTACCGAACACCCAGGCGCCGGGGCGCACAAGCGGTGGCAAGGAGGTCAGCGTGGCGACCAGGAAAATCGGAGCAAGGCGGTGAAAGACCGTCCGGCCGATGCGCGAGCGGCGTTGCGCGACTGCGTAGACCGACCATGCCAG
>CAZEWD010000244.1:0-1693 GCA_964515725.1 uncultured Binatia bacterium (SeqCode) | reverse complement strand
GCCAGGGCTGCGCCGATTACAAGGAGATTTCCGCGCCAGTGGCCGGTTGCGATCATGGCTCGAAGATCGAAGCCATCGCTGCTGACCACGGTGACTCCGGCGAGCGTCAGGATGCAACCCACGAGCCTGTGCGGGTGAAGCTTTTCACGGAGGAGCCAGGCGGCAAGGCCGATCGTCGCCACGGGTTCGACGTTGACGAGCAGACCGGCAACCGCAGCCGTCGTGTGTTGTAGGCCTTGATGGTAGAGAAAGAAATCTACCCCAAGAGCCACACCACTGATCCATACCCAGCGATCCGCCACCAGGACGGCACAGCGGCCTGCCAACAACCAGAAGATGATCGTGGAGCCGCCTAACCGGATCAAACTGATGAATTCGGGGGTGCAAACGGTAAGCGCACCCTTGGCCGCCACGGGTGCCAGCCCCCACAGTGCTGCCCCCAGTGCTGCAAGCAGCAGACCGGCCATCGACCATCGCCGCGGGGAGAGCTGCCGGTACATGGCTGGCATTCAAGCAAATCGGTGCCTTTGACACGAGGCAGTGGCCGATACAGTGGGTGATTCGCAACAACGGACCTGCCGTCCTGCCGATGTTGGCGATTGCCTGTGGGGGAGGCACGACACGCAACCGCCGCACCACGTTGGAGACGGTTGCGCGATGCCAACAGCGCCGGTAGCGTGACGGCATGATGGATGCGGTGTTCGATGCACATGATGCCGATTTCGAGAGTACGGTTGTCGAACGGTCGAAGTCGGTGCCCGTGGTCGTCGACTTCTGGGCCCCGTGGTGTGGGCCGTGCCGTACGCTCGGGCCTATGCTCGAGCGTCTTGCGACGGAATCGAACGGAGCGTTTGTTCTTGCCAAGGTGAACGTGGATGAGAACCCCACACTCAGTCAGGCACTTCGCGTGCAAAGTATTCCGATGGTCATCGGGGTGCGGGATGGTCGCGTGGTGGCGGAATTTACCGGAGCCCTTCCGGAATCGGCGGTGCGAGAATTCCTTGCCCGGCTCGGCCCGAGTGAGGCCGAAAAGCTGGCCAGGCGGGCAGCAGAGGAATTGGCAGCGGGGCAGATCGATAGCGCGCGGTCGCAGTTCGAAAAGGCTCTGGCAATCGATGCACGTTGTCCTGAAGCGTTGATGGGTCTGGCGGAGATTGCGGCCGGGGAGGGAGAGATCGAGTCCGCCTTGAACCTGTTGGAACGTGTTCCCGGCGGGCCGCACCGTCCAGTGGCCGAACGCCGTGCGGCGGAGTTGCGCGTGCGCAGCTCCGGTGATGTTGAGGGGGATGAGGCGTCCCTGCGTGCCCGGTTGGCGAACCAGCCCAGTGACCTCGACTCGCGGTTTGCCCTGGCCCGCCTCCTTGCGGCGCAGGGGAGGTACGAAGATGCGCTGCAGGAATTCCTCGAGATCGTCCGGCACGATCGCCGCTACCAGGATGACGGCGCGCGCAAAGCAATGGTGGATATCTTTGGCATTCTTGGTCCGGGCAACGAGGTCACCGAAAAGTACCGATCGGAACTGGCAAAGATCCTGTTCAGCTAAGGAAGCACGGCACCGCCAGGCTGCCGCAGGGAAACCGTGCTGGTCATCCAGTGCAATCTGCCGTACTTCACTTGCGATCTACCCATGGGGCCCAGCCGATTGGCTCCTCAGGCGATTCGTTCTCGCCGTTCGGAACACTTGCCTCTGTAG
>CAZEWD010000243.1:0-4898 GCA_964515725.1 uncultured Binatia bacterium (SeqCode) | reverse complement strand
CCGGCTCTGTGCCGTAGACCGTGATTCCCATGGCATTCTTGCCACGCATGTCATGGATCCGGTTGTCACGGATTTCGATATGCGAGCCACTACCAATGATCCGTACACCGGAGCCGTCCCTCAGCTTCGTGTTGTTACGAATCTCGAAGCCGACGAGCTTCACCCAGTCACGCGATTCCACCAGCACCATGTTGTCGCCGGAAACCCCGGTGCCATCGATCACGGAAGTGTGACCCGGAGCACCCTGCAATGTGATGAATTGCCCGGGACTACCGCTGGACGGGAAAGCGATCTTTTCGAAATAGACGCCGGGATCAACGGAAACCGTATCACCGGGCCCTGCCTGATTCAGAGCAGCCTGAATCGTTGGACAACCGGGTGAGGTGGGGACTGTGCAACTCACCGCCTGGACTGCGGATGGCGCAACAAGAACCACGATGAACGAGGTGATTCCGAAACCGAAAAGAAAGGAACGCCAGAGCATTCCACAGATTGTTCTGGGAATTGGACCCCAGTCAATCGACGATTGTGACGTGCCTGGTAGTGATATTGCCAAAAGCCTGCGCTTCGCTGTTCAGGCCCGCCAGACGCCGTTGACATTCCAAAAGGCCCCGGTGTAAAGGGTCACACAAAGGTCGTCGTGGTAGTTCAACTCTAGCCCGTTGCGCGACAACGTCGGGCGGCAAAGCCAGAGGGGGTGGCTCCATGATCCGGAACCAGTTCAAGAATTTGATTTTGGTTCTGTCTTTGGTTGCTGTTGGGACCGGTTGCACGAAGACGTTCGTCGTGAGACCCGTTCCGTCCGCCGCATTCGAATATGGACCGGGGAGTTCGGATGCTCGTACACTGGGAGTGAGTGATGCGCGGACGGAGGACGGGAAGCCGCTGAACATCGGCACCTTCAACGTGGTGTTGGAGGGAATGCCCGACGAGTGCGCATTCCTCGGCGAGAACGTGGCGCGCGTCCTGAAACATGCCGGCATCGACGTTCAGTACGAGACTTCGGAAAACCCCGATATCAAACTCGTCGTGCGGACTTACCAGATTCGGAACCAGCGCACGAGCGGCTTCAGTCCGTATCACACCTACACCCGCTTCAGCGCCGATCTCATCGTGGGAAACGCACCACCACAGCGCATCACGTCCTATTTCAAAAACAGCAAGGCTCCGATATGGACCTTCAGCGAGATCGAACGGCCGTGTTATCAGATCCCCATCGAGGTCGTCGTCGGCGAGGTGGCCGCGAAACTCAACCGCTTCGTTTTCAAACGTGTCACTTCCGATGAAGCAGTCACGCGACTCGTCGCGAGCATCGATACGGTCAATGCAGATGCGAGTCGCGAACAATATCTGAAGGTCTTGCAACTCGGATACACGAATAATCCGGCTGCCATCGAACCACTGCTACGCCTGGCGGAACATCGGGAAACACTCATGCGCGCTTCAGCGATCTCGGCCCTGGGAATTCTCGGAGCCAGGGAGCACTTCCCTCTCCTTTCCAATGCTTATCGGACCGGCAATGACCTCATAAAAGCAATCGTAGTCAAGGCCATTGCCGATCTCGACACCGATGAAGGCCGAGAATTCGTGCGGCAGGTAAAGGCTTCCTCGGAGTACCGCACCGAAACCGTCCGAGATGTTGTCGACCTTTATGAATGACGGGGAGTGGCACTCCAAAGCGGCGCGGTACCAACCTCCCGGACAGTGCTTACCCGCCGGATTGCCGGGCTGATTTCAACAGTACACTCCTCTTACGGGGTGCATAGGTGTGCTCTCAACGAGGCGGTGTACCATCGGGCCGGCGCGCCAGAAATGGCCCAGCAATCAAGTAGTCGAGTTTCGCCGCCAGGAACGCACGACAGGCATCCTCAGCCGAGCAGACAATCGGTTCTTCATGCAGATTGAAGCTGGTGTTGACGAGGCACGGAATACCGGTCAGCCGGTGGAATTCTACGAGCAGACGGACCATCGCCGGGTTATCGTCATGATCGATGATTTGCGGTCTTACCGTGCCGTCGACGTGCACCACACCGGGGCAATTTTGTTTCAACCAATCGGTTGCGTCGAAACCGATGGTCATGAATCGCCCCGGCTCACGGGCGGCTGCGCTGTTACGGAAACATTGCTCGGCATGGGACGCCAGGACCATCGGGGCGAACGGCATGTACCAGGACCGGTGCAATTGCGCGTTGAGCCGGGGTTGCAGATCGGGATCACGCGGATCGTACAGTACACTGCGATTGCCCAGGGCGCGGGGACCGTACTCGATCGGTCCCGCAAAGCGGGCTACCACTTTGCCGGCTGCCAGCAACTGCGCCGCTTCGGCCGCCAGATCTGCGGGGCGGGTGTACGGCAAGCCAGCCGTATGCAGAGCCGCTTCGATTTCAGTCTCACTCGACTCAGGGCCGAGGTAGGCATCGGGCAATCGGAAAGGCAGGCGCGGCTTTTCGGCTGCCAGGAATGCCAGCGCCGCTCCCAGCGCAATTCCCTGATCGGTCATTGCCGGGTGGATCCACACCGAATCGATTTCCGGAAGTTCACGGATGCGCTGATTGAGGCGCACGTTGCCGAAAGAACCACCGGCCAGGACCACATCGCGCCGGCCGGTATCGCGTGCCGCTGTTTGCACGAATGTCAGGACAGCGTCTTCGAAAGCGGCTTGCACGGCTGCGGCAAAATCGGGTTTTGCCAGGCGGCTGAGATCCGAGAAAGGTGGACGTCTGGGGGAACGCCACCAACCGAAGGTACTGGTGAAGTTCCGGCCATCCGGGGAGACGCTGAAGAGCTTTTGCGCCGGCTCGCGTGCCACGGCTGGGTTGCCGTGCGCTGCCAACCCGGTCAGCTTGCCCGCCAGCCCCGCGTAGATACCGGCAAGTTGAGCCATTTCGGCGTAAAACTGCCCCGGTGAATTCAGCGACGAGACACTGCGTACCGGACGTATCACCGGCCCTTCACAATCGAAGACGCGGGCCGCACAACCATCGCCGTAGTTGTCCATGGACACCGCGCACGCCGCAGTTCTGCCCGAGGTATAGTACGCCGATGCAGCATGGGCGAAATGGTGGTCGATGAGAACCGCGGGTTTGCCAAAGCGCAGGCGGAGCAGTGCCTGATTCACCTTCTCCAGCACTCGCGCAAAATTCGGTGAACGAAAAATCAAATAGTTGAACAGCAACATCAGCTTGTGTTGTGGGCTGAACATGTTGTGTTCGAACAAGGGAAACAGCGAACCGAGCAGATGCGTCAGAACATTGGTGCGGTTGCCGAACACCAACACGGGTGCTGCGGCGAGGGGTACGCCGGAGGTCCGTTCGATCCAGGCAAGGGATCGTTGGGGAAAACCACCCTCAAAACGCCGGCGGGTCAATCGCTCCTCGGCCACCGCATAAATACAACCATCGGTATCGATCAGCACCGCATTGGCGTTGGTATCCTCGTGGAAGGCGAACACAGGCTTTTCTGGCCGCCATTCCACCGGCAGACGCCAGCGGTAGTGTCCTTCAGATTCTCGTACCAACCCAGATCCCTTCGCGGTCAAGTGGAGGGCAACGGTCCGCCAGATCTGCCATCTCGGAGTTGCCCGTAACCAGAACGTCGGCGGTGTAGGTTGACTCCCATCTGCCGGCCGGCCCGCCCAGGCAGACCTTCCTGTCGGGAGACTGTGTCACCACCGCCATGCTCAACCCTTCGCCATCGGGATGAATCGGTGCAATCGCCCCCGTTGCCGGTCTGAGCGCAACTGGCCAGACATTCACCGGCTCCATTCCGGGCAGACATACCCAACCCATCGACTTTCCAGAGTGAATTCAATGGGCCTCCTCTATAGGGACCACACAAACGGACTGTCAACGGAGGAGGCTGCCTGCGAATACACAGGGGATACAGACCACCAACGGTCTTCCCGCCGATATGAAAATGCACAGAGAACCACTGATGCACTCACGAGTTCACCCCGCACGGTCGGAGCTGTTCTGAACCACTTTCCACGGGTCACTGCTTAAAGCCCCAGCCTTTCAACCGCACGCAACTGCTAGATTTCAAGTGTTGACGGAATTCCATGTAGAATGGCGGAACATAGATTGTTGACCACGATTGGCTTTTCCGATTTCCATTTTGGCGCAAGCTTCATTCCTCTGGCTGGAACGTCACACATCGGCGACCTGTGGCTATAAAGAGGCGACATAATGGATGCCTCGAGTCGTTCGAGAAGACGGGGCCGAGTGCCGATATCCGCAACGAAGATTCGGAATCCCGCGAGTTGTTTACGGACTGCCGCAAGAATAATTGGCTTCTGTTTTTGAAACTCAAGGCGTTTCTCAGGAGTCCATCCCCAGCCATGCCAGAACTCTTTCCGGACACCTCGTTGCATCTCATCGATGTCCAGAACGTTGTACTCTCCATTCCTGTAATTACGATCGTGCTCACGAAATCGGATCGGAAGTGACCGTCGAGTTATCCCGGCCGCGTAAATAAGGTAGCCGTCCTGATATTCAACGGTTTGCAGATAAACGCCCGAACATCGAGGTATGCGAGGTAGGCCGTTTTCATGTTCATATCCCGGCCAACTATACGGGCCCATCCAGTTGGCAGTAATTGTCTCAGGAGCGATCAATCGTGATTCTACAATTTTGGAACGTTCTTCATTTAATAGTGTGTCACAAAGAGGAGATCGATTTCTCTACCCCACACCATGGGCAATGCGCGAATGTGCAGAGGACGGACGGGGCCTGCCGGCAGCACATGGTCGTAATCGACATCGCATTATGCCGTTCCACTCGCAGGGGCAGCGCCGCGCGGGCGGAAACCTCCGGGGACGGGAGCGGCACACAAGAAGGCGAGAGAGGCAGGGGAAAAACCGAGCGCGCTCGGCCGCCAGGAATGCATAGGCGGCAATACAT
>CAZEWD010000242.1:823-4944 GCA_964515725.1 uncultured Binatia bacterium (SeqCode) | reverse complement strand
TTTCCGGCCAGCGGCAACTGGGTTCTCCAGGCCTTGAACAGTGGCTCATCCACGGCGGTTCAACGGAACCATTTGCCCTGTTCATCACGTAGCTGCTTCAGGCGTGACTCGGCATCTCGAATGATCCGGGGCCGGCGGGTGAGAAGAAAATAAACGGCGCACACCACGGCGAGGGCGGTCCATCCATGCTCCGGATTATTCCTGAAATAGTCGATGAACGGCTGGATGCCTTCCATCATCATCTCCTTTCCGCTGCGAAAGGTATGCAGCGCAAAAGGACTACTCAAGACATATTCAGAGCGCCGATTTCTCCCCTTGACTGGCCGCAGGCATATGATCAACGCAGCACATGCTTTTCTTTCGCCCGCCCGTTGCGACCCGAGGCTGTTCCTCGTTGCAATCGATGGCACCGGCGTCCCTCACATTGGACACCGGAGTCTAACCCCATTCACGACAGGCGACGGATCAAATCTTCCGTTCGATCCAAGGCTGCATTCACCGTGTAATGAACAAACTCCTGGCGTTCGGCGCGATCGGCCTGCGCCAGACGCGTAATCGCCTCCGTTGTGGCCGCTTCGAACGGATCGAACACATCTCGCACTCGAGGAAAGTGCGACTCCCAATTCTGCTCAACGAGGGTCAGGAGATGCTTGAAACGCCACCACGGAGAATCGTTGGACGGCGTCTCGTTGGCGTGTGTCAAAACGGCCGGCACCACTCCGTCCAGATACAAAGGCAAAAATACGCCAACACACGGTGCGCCAAGGACGGCCCAGTACAGCAAGGGTTGTTCGGCCGAGGCAGGGATTTCCGCCACCACACTTGCCGTAGTTGTTCCCACGGGGTCGGCGTGCATGCACACACTGAAGTATTCCGGATCCACGGGAGTCCGCCCCCCTCTCGGCGCACTGAAACCATAATGGTCGCGCAGCGCGTTTCGCATATCGGAAGGCGACAAGCGCCCTTTGGCTGACTCCAGCAAGGCGCACGTGCGTCGATGGCGGCCTACGGAGACGGCCTCTGGGACTGTCTCGATGTCTCGAAAGGCGGCGGCAAAATCGAACCGTTCCTCGCCATCTTCCCTCCACCAGCCCTGGGCGATGGCAAACTCGATCGCACCATCCGAAATCGCATCCCAATCATTACCGATACTCAAATGATTGGACAGGCTGGCGACGTCCTGCACGCGGCGGACCACCCAATGCCGGTCACACGTCTCGAGCAGCAGAGCACCCGTTCGGTCGGCAACGAGGAATGAGTTGTGGTAGGCCCAATCCTTGTCGGCATAACCGGAGCCGCCCTGCCCGTACGCCTGCAGCAGCGACGTGATCACGCCCGCTGCCTCGTCCGCCGTGCGGGATCGCTCGAGTCCCAACCGGACCAGATCCATTCCGATCAGCCCATGCCCGGCCAAGCCGGCCTTGGCAAAAACCGAGTGGTTTCCAATCGCCACCCCATGCTCGTTGACGCCATGTTCGAATCCCCAGCACCAGTACGGGCGCGAACCGATGACCCGGAAGGTCTGTTCGACCTGCGGGATCTCGATATACGTACAGCGCAGCGAGGCGCCGGGAGCATGGTTGCTCGTGGCCACATCACAAAGGGGCTGTGCTTCCATGGCCGGGCGATCGCTGTTCTTGGCAAAGAGCACCATCCCTGCACCCGTCGCATTCGGGAGCGCTACCAGGGAATCACAACTCATTCGAAAACCACTGCTCATACGGCGCCCATACGTGACACCTTCAGGATTGGCAATGCGTCCCGACGGAGAAATTCCCGATCACGGGCACACAGGGACGAAGGCTGCGGCGCGCACGACCGTTGGCAACGAGACGGCCACAAGCTAATCGCACAACGCATGGCGAGCCGGAAGAATCAGGTCATAAGAGTCGGGGTCGTCCAGATGCGCTGCGGGGATGATCCGGAAGCGAATCTGCACCGTGCCATCGAACATATCGGCCGTGCAGCGGCAGATGGCGCACAGATCGTCTGTCTGCAGGAGCTCTTTCGCTCGCAGTATTTCTGCCAGAAGGAAGACACCACGCTGTTCGATCTGGCGGAGCCTATCCCGGGACCGACCACGGATGCGCTCGGACATGCTGCAGCGGCGCACGAGGTGGCCATCGTCGGCTCGATCTTCGAGCGACGCGCGCCGGGACTGTTCCACAACACTGCGGTTCTCATCGACAGGGACGGCTCACTGTGCGGGCGATATCGCAAGATGCACATTCCCGATGATCCGCTCTACTACGAAAAGTATTACTTCACGCCCGGCGATCTCGGATTTGCAGCGCACGATGTCGGTCCCGCAAAAGTAGGTGCCATGGTATGTTGGGACCAGTGGTTTCCCGAGGCAGCACGCATCACAGCGCTGAAGGGTGCACAAATCCTGTGTTATCCGACGGCGATCGGCTGGCACCCGCACGAAAAGGATGAGTTCGGAGAAGCGCAGCACGAGGCATGGCAACTCATGCAACGCAGCCATGCCGTTGCCAACGGAGTCTTCGTCGTCGTGGCGAACCACGTCGGCAAGGAAGGAGACATCGAGTTCTGGGGAGGGTCGTTCGTGACAGATCCGTTTGGCCGGCTACTCGCCCAGGCCGGCCACGAGGACGAAGAGATCCTCGTCGTGCCCTGCGACCTGGGATTGATCGACGAAACCCGCCGTAATTGGCCGTTCCTCAGGGATCGGCGCATCGACGCCTACGACGGGCTCCTGCACCGATACCTCGAACCGCAATGAGCCGCTTGCGTATCCTCAAAGAAACGCCTGCCAGTATGGGTTTCCGCATGCCGGCGGAATGGGAACCGCATGCGGCGACCTGGTTATCCTGGCCACACAAGGAAGCATCGTGGCCCGGAAACTTCGAGCCGATCCCCGCCATCTGGGTCGAGATGGTACGTGTCCTCTCCCCGCATGAAATGGTGCACATCGCCGTCGTCGACGAAGAGATGGAGGCAACCGTCCGGGACCTTCTGCGCGCCGTGTCAGTGGACTTCACACGAATCTGCCTGCATCGCATCCGCACAGACGACGCATGGGCACGCGACCACGGTCCCATGTTCCTCACGCGGGAGCATGAAGGCCGCCACGAATTGGCTGCGATCGACTGGCTCTACAATGCCTGGGGCGGCAAGTACCCGCCCTGGGAGAATGACGATCAGGTACCGGAACGGGTGGCAGAAATCCTCGAGATCCCCCTCTTCCAACCGAAGGTCGTGCTCGAAGGTGGGGCAATCGACGTGAACGGTCGAGGAACCGTCCTGACCACCGAAGCGTGTCTGCTCCATCCGAACCGCAATCCTCACCTCAACCGAGGGGAAATCGAAGCAGTGCTGCAACACTACCTGGGTGTCCAGCAAATCCTCTGGCTCGGGGACGGAATCGCCGGCGATGACACGGACGGCCACATCGACGATCTCACTCGTTTCGTCGATCCAACCACCGTCGTAACCGTGATCGAAGACGATCCGGCGGATGAGAACTACGCCCCCTTGCAGGATAATCTACAGCGCTTACGGGGCATGACGGACCAGGACGGCCAACCACTCCGGATCGTCGAATTACCGATGCCGGCCCCGGTGATCTACGAGGAGCAACGGCTGCCGGCCAGTTACGCGAACTTCTACATTGCCAACGGCGTCGTTCTGGTCCCCATTTTCAACGATCCCAACGACGATCGGGCCCTTGCCACACTGCGGGGGATGTTCCCCACGCGGCAGGTCGTCGGGATCCATGCACGTGAAATGGTCTGGGGGTTGGGTGCCTTCCACTGCGTGACACAGCAACAACCGGCCTGATACGCTGATTTCGACAAACAAAGGGCTGCCGGCACATGGATCGTGACCGGCGGTCTACACATTGCCGGAAAACTCGTCTCATATCGCTTGTCGCCCTCGACACGCCACGTATGATCTGTGCATGAACTCGATGAGGTTAATATGAAGATGCCCGGGCCGTTCCACCGTCCTCTGGCATACAAGGACAAGAAGTTCCTCGAGAGTGAAGATGCACGCCCGGTCCGGATCCTGGCGGAATACCTCGATCCCCTGCACGTATTCCGGCAGGAGCGCGTGCACGACACGATCGTCTTCTTCGGCTCCGCACGTCTGAGTCCACA
>CAZEWD010000242.1:0-813 GCA_964515725.1 uncultured Binatia bacterium (SeqCode) | reverse complement strand
TCGAAGAGCCTGCCATGCAATGCGCACCGCTACATCGTCTGCTCTGGCGGAGGTGGAGGGATCATGGAAGCCGCGAACCGCGGGGCATCGGAGGCCGGAGGACGCACCATCGGGCTCAATATCGGGTTACCCATGGAACAGCGCCCGAACCCCTACATCACACGGGAGCTCAGCTTCGAATTCCGATACTTCTTCATGCGCAAGCTGTGGTTTGCCTACCTCGCACGCGCCCTGATTGTCTTCCCGGGTGGTTTCGGAACTCTCGACGAATTGACCGAAATCCTGACGCTGCAACAGACACGTAAAATCGATCGCAGCATCCCGGTGCTGCTCTACGGTTCAGAATACTGGCATGAGATCATCAATTTCGATGCATTGGTCCGCCACGGAATGATCAGCGCAAACGATCTCGACCTCTTCCACTACGTCGACGATCCGCCGAGCGCGTTGCGGCTGCTGCAGTCTGCCCTGGTAGGCGAACCAGAGGACATTTCCCCCGCCTTTGCGCCATCGCGTATGGCGCCAAACGGAAGGAACGAGAACAACGGGTGATCCCCGTCTCGGATCTGCCCCGACTCCGTCCAGAGCCAGGCAGAAGACTGGCCGGAGCCGGGGCAACCCTTTTTCTCATCGCAGAGCGTTACTCGTAGGTGACTTCTGCCACCACCGGGAAGTGATCCGACGGGTATCTGTCGCGGGGACCGTAGACGGTGAGATCGGCGGCCCAGTAGAGTGTCTTCCATGTGACACCGCGCCCGGCCAGGAAGATGTGATCGATCCGGTCGGAAGTATCGTAGAAGGGCGGTGTTGCCT
>CAZEWD010000241.1:0-5007 GCA_964515725.1 uncultured Binatia bacterium (SeqCode) | reverse complement strand
TCAGGGTGGGTCATGCTCGTGAGAAATGACACGAGATACCATGGGATCTGTCAGGTATGCTCCTCACCCTCTCGTATCGTTGAATTTTCTCCGATCCCACGGCAAACCCATCCACGGAGCAGACTGCCCGGAGGTATTTTCCACATGCCGGATCATATACTTGCCATCGATCAGGGAACGACAGGGTCGACCGTGTTGGTGTTCGACGCTCAGGGAGGGCTGCAAGCGCGCAGCTATTCGGAATTCCCCCAGTATTATCCGAAGCCCGGCTGGGTGGAGCACGATCCCGAGGAGATCTGGCTCGTCACACGCCGGATGATCGGCCGAGCGCTGCGAAGCGCTGGTCTGAAACCAAAGGACATTGCTGCCATTGGCATCACCAACCAACGCGAGACCACCGTGCTGTGGGATCGTAAGACGGGCCGTCCGGTTCATCGGGCCATTGTGTGGCAGGATCGGCGAACGGCCCCCGTTTGTGAGAGATTGCGTGCCGCGGGAGCCGAAAAGGAGATTCGTTCCCGTACCGGTCTGGTGATCGATTCATATTTTTCGGGCACCAAACTGCAATGGTTGCTCGATCACGGAAAGGGCTTGCGCCGCAAGGCGGGGGATCTTGCCTTCGGCACCATCGATAGCTGGTTGATGTTCAAACTCACCGGGGGTGAACTGCATGCCACGGATTACACGAACGCATCCCGCACGATGCTGTTCAACATCCGCCAGCGTGAATGGGATGATTCGATGTTGCAGATGCTGAACGTGCCCCGGGAAGTTCTGCCTCAGGTCGTGCCATCGTCGGGAATTGCAGGCCTGAGTTCCAAGGCGGCGTTTGGCGCCGAGGTACCGATCGCCGGTATTGCCGGGGATCAGCAGGCGGCTCTGTTCGGCCAGGCATGTATTCAACCCGGTATGGTGAAGAATACCTACGGAACCGGATGTTTCATGCTGATGTTCACGGGGAATGAACCCGTTCTTTCGAGACGGGGGCTCCTCACGACTCTGGCATGCGGTGCAGGTGGAGAACCTGCGTATGCGCTGGAAGGCTCCGTGTTCATTGCGGGTGCTGCCGTCCAGTGGCTACGTGATGGCCTTGGCCTGATCAAACGCGCTCCGCAGATTGAAGGTCTGGCGAAGTCAGTGGAGTCGAACCTCGGGGTTTATTTCGTTCCCGCCTTCGTCGGTCTCGGCGCGCCCTATTGGGATTCCGCAGCGCGTGGTGCCATTGTCGGTCTCACGCGTGGGGTGACCAAAGCGCATCTGGCACGAGCGACTCTGGAGGCCCTTGCCTACCAGACACGCGACGTCGTCGATACGATGGTGAGCGAGGCGGGTCACGCTCTGAGCGGACTGCGTGTCGACGGTGGCGCAACGGGCAACGATTTTCTCATGCAGTTCCAGGCCGATCTGCTGGGAGCCACCGTCGATCGGCCGCAACTCGTCGATACGACGGCGCTGGGTGCGGCCATGCTCGCCGGCATGGGAGTCGGTCTGTGGAGACCGGGCGACTTCAAGCGCTTGCGCAAAGTGGATCGGATCTTCAGGCCACGTATGAAGCCGGAGCAGCGGGAAGCGCTCTACCAGGGATGGCGGCGTGCCGTAGCCGCCGTGCGATCGCTCGGTTCATGATCGCACGGCACAGCTCGAATGAGGCTACGGCTTGGGGACGACGCGCAATTCGTGGACTCCTCCGGTTTTGCGGACTGTCACCGACAGGACTTCCCGCCCGGCATCCCACTGCGTAGACCAGCTTCCGGGCGTATCGTCGATCTGCAATTCCCACCCATTCGGATAGGCCCGGCGGGGCAGGTATAACTCGCTCGGTCCTCCTGCAGCCGTGCGATCGGCATAGCGCAGATGCAGGGTGCGCGTTTCTGCGGAATACCCGTACTCGACGGGGAAACCGGCCACACGTTGCGGGTAAGGCCGTGCCAGGAGGTTGGCAAACGCGGTTTCGTGCCGGTCCGCACCGTCGACGATTCCCCAGCTACCGGGATCGTGCGACCAGTGCATCCAGCCGCTCGTCAGGGCATCGAACTCGTCCAGCAGGCGTGCCATGTAGGCCAGTGGCCGGCCGTTACCGGTCGACGTGAATCCAAATTCGCCGATCATCATGGGTGTCGCCTGGATTTCGAGATCCCGTTTGCGCTGTTCCACCCAGTCGTCCAACTCGGGCGTGTCATCGGGATCGAAGTAATTATTGATCTCGGGCAGAGCTGCGTACTGGTGAGGGAAATAGACGAGGCGCTTCTCACCGGACCGCGGGTCATTGAGCGGCGGCAATTCCGAGGGCCCGCCGTTGTTGACGGGGAAGGCGAGGGGATCGAAGAAGATCCAGCCATCTGGATCGACCTCCCGAATGGCTTTGATCATGCGATCGTTGAAACGCCAGAAACGGCCCCGCTGGAATTCGAGCGACGCTTCGGCGTCTCCAAAGACGATCCCACCAAGGTTCCCGGCTGCTGCGGTACCGGCAAACGGCTCGTTCATGATGTTGTAGCCGAGCACTCCGGGATGATTCTTGAAGCGTTTGACGACATGCGCCCACATCGCCGCGTAGTGTTCCTGGAGGTACGAGTAAGGTCCTTCATCGTCCCAGAAATTATCGAAGGCGCGGCGGACACCCGCCTGGAGATAGGTCAGAGACCACGGTGTGATGATGCGGTGTGGTAAGCCATCCGTCTGAGCGGCCCACGCCGGTGCTCCATCGAAGCCCAATGCCTTACCGGTGCTGGAAAACTTTCCGTAGACATCCTGATGCATATCGAGGATGACGAGAATGCCGGCCGAAGTGAGCCAATCGACACGTTGGGCGACACGATCGAGGTAGTCGTCGTCGTACTGGCCCGGCTGTGGCTCCACCGCATCCCAGAAGATGAGGAAGCGAACGCCATTGAAGCCCCAGTCTTTCGACAGACGGGCGGCTTGCGGCTGATCGATCCACGGCATCCGCCCCGGGTCATCTTTGGCGGAACTGCTGACGTTGGTGCCGTGCAGAATGAGGGCGCGGCCCTGGGCGTCGGTAACGAAAGCAGGGTGGACCGAGGGCACCACAGGATCGGTAACGGAATCGACCGGCACAAGATCGCTTCCGCACCCACCGAGGAGGAGAGCCAGCACCAGAAAGGGAACGAACGACCGACAGGAAGGACGAATCATCCCTCCCTCATCAATCAGAGGCGTACGTTAGTCAATCGCCGGGAAGGGGATGCGGCAAGGCAAGTGATCCTGTGTACCGGGCGCCTCGATGGGTCGCGGTGCCCGCACTGTGTCTGTGCTCATTTGGAGGCTACGTTCCAAAGACTGCGATTCGAAGCGTCAAAGGGATGGCGCTCGCCCCATGGGTGGTCGCCTCCGCCGTGTACAGGCCGCTCTGGTGCCTGTTACGGCGGCCGTCATCTCGGGACTCGCCGTTGCTGCCAGCCACCCAGGTCACTCCGTCCACAAGGCCGGCAGGGGTACAAGCCACAGTCTGTCACCGAACGGAACGATTTGATCGCCGAGGTAGAGGATCACACCGGCGCAGAATCGCTTACCGAGTTGATCACGAAGCGCCTTGAGGGCTGCGAAATCGGACGTGCTGACGGTGGCACCGGCCTTGACCTCGATGGCGGCCATCGAGCCGTCGGTTCTTTCGAGGATCACATCCACTTCTGCGCCGGTAGCGGTACGGAAATGGTACAGTGCGGTGCGCGGATCGATCCAGGAAAGCTGCTTGCGGAGCTCCCCAACGACGAATGTTTCGAGCATACGTCCGAGCAAGAGGTGATCGTCGCGAAGCCGCCGTGCGTCGGCACCGATCAGGTGGCAGGCGAGACCGGCATCCACCAGATGCAGCTTGGGGGCTTTGACCAGGCGCTTGCCCAGATTGAGTGACCACGCGGGAAGGCGATGAATCAGGAATACGGTCTCCAACAAGGCCATGTGCCGCGTCAGTGTAGTGTGGGGCAGGCCGGCGTCGCGACCCACGTCGGCCAGATTGAGCAAACCGGAGGCGCGCGCTGCCAGCAGTTTGAGTAGATTGGGCAACGCGTGCAGCGCCTCCACCCGTGCCAGGTCGCTCACGTCCCGTTGCAGGATGGTGGAGATATACGACGCGAACCACGCGGCTCGGCGGTCCTCGGTCTTACGCTGAACGGCTTCGGGAAAGCCGCCACGGTCCAATCGCGTCGGGAGATCGTCGTGGACGGCGATCAACTTCGACCTGGTGACCGTACCGTCGAACAGATGCTTCACGAATCCCTCACGTTTGCCAGCCAGTTCACCTGCTGAGAACGGAAACAGGGGGATGATCTCCATGCGACCGGCAAGCGATTCGGAAAGACGAGGCAAGGTCATCACGTTGGCCGAACCGGTCAGGAGGAATCGGCCCGGCGTACGGTCCTTGTCCACCGCGAGTTTGATGGCGGGAAACAGACCGGGTGCTTTCTGGATTTCATCGATGACAACGGGGCCGCTCAGGCTGCGGATGAATCCGGCAGGGTCGCCGGCTGCCGAGGCATGCGTCGCGGCGTCGTCCAGCGTGAAGTAGTGAGCATGGTGCGTCCCGGCGATCGCTTGGGCCAGCGTGGTCTTCCCGGTTTGCCGGGCGCCGTTGAGCAACACTACCGGGGTATCGTCCATTGCCTGCCGGACGGAGTCCGCAATGTGTCGAACGATCATGGTGGGATATTCACCAATGTGTGGTGAAATTACAATATGCCGCTGCGGGAATTCGCTGGGAAGCAAATTGGAAAGCAAATTGGACATCCACTCATCCAGCCTCAGTAATTCCTTGTAATTTCGATGATTTATGTGGCCGAGTATCTCTTATTCCGTTTTTCTGATTCACACGGGTCGAAGTCTCATCACAACCGGTGAGGCAGAAAAACGCCCGGCACCGCGCCTGCGCAAAGCCGCACAGCGATACAAGCGACAGATTACGGATGCTCGTTGAACCCCTTGGGAAAGAGCGCGACCGTAGCTCGTTCTCGGGTGGGGATCTGGCGATGGGACCGCTGCTGCAGCCAC
>CAZEWD010000240.1:0-5042 GCA_964515725.1 uncultured Binatia bacterium (SeqCode) | reverse complement strand
AACGAGCCAGGTTGGACAAGGTGCTCTCAAACGAAGAGATTAAAGCTATGATTGCAGCGTTAGGGGTCGGCATAGGGGATAACTTTGATGTTAAAGGTATTCGCTACCACAAAATTATCATCATGACTGATGCTGATGTTGATGGTAGCCATATCCGTACATTGTTGTTGACTTTTTTCTTTCGCTACATGCAAGGAATAATTGATAACGGGCACCTGTTCATCGCCCAACCACCTCTGTACAAGATCGAGGTTGGCAAAGAAGTGCACTGGGCACTGGACGACGCGGCACGCGACCGCGTGCTGGCGAAGGCAAACGGCAAACAGGTCGTCGTTCAACGTTTCAAGGGTCTCGGGGAGATGAACCCCGCGACTCTTCAACAGACGACGCTGGATCCGGCGCGGCGCACTCTGTTACGGGTCGAGGTGGCAGACGACATCAAAACCGAGGGCACGATTCAAACCCTCATGGGCAAGGATGTCGAACCGCGTTTTCGTTTCATCATGGAACGGGCGAACGCTGTCGAGGAAGTCGACGTCTGATCGAACTTCGAAGATGCATGGGCGGTGAACTGTAGCCGGGTATCTTCCGTGATCTGCAGAACGCTCGGGATGCTGGCCACTTCATCCGTCAACGCCAACCGAGTCGCACTCGCAGGAGCGGCGCCAGCCGGGAGAAGAACAGACCACCGACGGCTCCCGCCAGCAAACCGGCTAAGCCGGCGATGAGGAGTTGTGGCGGCTCTCGTGGTTCGAAGGCAACAAAGAGTGCGAGCGTGGTGACGACACCGACCGTCAAGGTGCTCATGAGGCCAACATCCTGATTTTCCGGACGTGCCGCGTCTACCAGGATCGATCCAGCCAGAGCAGCGACGGCCAGGAGAAAGCGGAGCAGCGTTGACGGTCCTGCATGGAACACCTGGATCCGCAGACCGTCTGCCAACTCCGGAGAGAGTTCTTTCAGGCGCACGGTGAGGTCGTGGCCGTCCCCATCGACAAGTTCTGCGGTGCGTTCATTGTGTTCCTTCAACACCTGGATGGTCGATGAACGCCGCCCGATACCGAAGCGCTGCGTTTTCCATTCCTGGAGGAGTGTACCCGCAACGATCTGGTCGACCTGCCCGGCATGTCCGACCTCGATCGCATAGGTTCCTTCCCGTTTGAGACGGCCCTCCCTGGGAACGAAGGAACCATGCACCTGAAAGCGAAACCGCCCTGCTTCACCGTTCATGGGGAGAGTGAGTTCGGAACCACCGCGTTTCAACTCCCCGGTAGCTACTGGAACCCCGGGATCGATGCTGCGCCAGAACGGATACCACATCGCAATTCCCCACAATGCGGCAAACACGGCAATGATTCCGAGATGATTTGCCCTCACCCCCGGTTGCAGGAAGACACGCAAGCCGTAGAAACCCAGAGCAATCAGGCTCACGGCGACGACGAACAGGACGGTGTGTGGTGCGCTGATGAGACCAAGGTTGTAGCCAAACACACAGATGGCGCCGATTACGCCTGCGACGACGGGGACCAGCCAACTGAATAGAGCTTCCTGGAACGGGCTCTCAGGCAATGGAATGGCTGATGCCCTCGAAGCGGTCTTGCGACGTTCGGTGTTTGCCGTGCGAGCCATTCAGCCTCCTCGTGCTGGCGGAACCTTTTAGTCGCAGTCCGGCACTCTGTCGATGAAGGATCGCGAAAATATGATTCCCGCTACAGGCCTGAGATCGACAGTAAGGATGGGCTATGCTGCCCTCCTCTCGTGGAAGGCCTCGAACCTTCGAGCAGCGCCGGTGCGGGAGGTTGCCTAAGATCGCGGCTTCACCTTCTGCTGTTCTTCGGCGTAGTACTGACGGTACAAGACGTCCCACTCACGACTGCCGGTGGGCACATTACGTGACAGCGAGGCGATTTTTCTGCGGACCACTGCGTCGATGCGTGCATCGACGACATGATCGGCATCGAGAACGCGCTTGATCTCCGCCAGAACGTGTCGTTCGTTGTTGAATTCAGCGAGACCTTCTTTCCTCAGAGTGTTGATGATGGCATGAGAAAGATACGATTTACGGGCTTCGGAAAACTTCATTCTCGACCCTCTGACTGACGCATTTCAGAGTGCAAAACCGCGTTCTTCGGCGATACGCTGCATGATTCCCTGAATGATCCGGCGTTGATCCATCCCCGACATCTGCCGTGCATGGGCCTGCGCAAGGCGCTCCGCTTCTTCTTCGATTTCCGCTTCGATACGGAAACTTTCTCCAATGATGGCAGCGATTCGTTGCTGGATCACGGAAGCGTCGGCCTTGGCTCGCAGAAAGCCCTGCTTCGTCAGGGTGTCGAGGATAGCGCGAGCCAGAGTCTGCAACTGTGCTTCGCGTACTCTCATGGACGGTTTTCTAGGCGACGGACGGGAGTCAGGCAACCAGGAACGTACTTACCTCCGCGTTGGAGCGCGTCTCTTTGCAGTTTTGCGGCGTGGACTTCTGGCTGGTGCTTGCTCCTGCGTCTGGCTCTTGTCGCCGCGAATCCGTCGTAACTGTGCTTCCAACGCATGAATGCTCTCTTCGAGGCGCTGGATCTCCTGCTTTACCGCCGGATGGCTCGTGACGCGTTCGATGGAGGCGCGCATCTGCGTGTCGATCCTCTGCTGGAGTTGTTCGAGTTGTCTTTGGGGTCGTTCCAGTAGTTCGTCGAGAAGACGTCTTCCGGCCGTTGCTGTAGTCTTTGGATCTGCCGCATGGCTCAGTTGCTGCATGCTTCGCTGGGCAAACTCACCAATCGCCTCCCGGCCGCGATCGACGCTGGTGAGGATCTCCTGCAGTGTTGCCCCACCTTGTTGAATGATCCAGCGCAAGACGGGCAGACCGATGACGGGATTCTGCTTTTTCTGCTCCTCGTAAATGATCTGAGCGAAAGTGACGGCGGTGAGGTCCTCCCCCGAATCGTTGTCGATGATCCTCAGCTCTTCGCCGGCGCGGATCATGTCAGCGATGCCGTCGAGGGTGATATACCTGCTGGCTCGAGTATCGTACATCTTTCGGTTTGCGTACCGCTTGATCAGCCGCGCCATCGACCCCCATCCTGCCTTTCGCCGCCAAACACCGCAAACGTTGCCCGTGGAAAAAGAAACCGCGCGAGTTCCTGCATTGCGTTGACGAGCCGGGTTTGTGCCGATAGCCTCCAACATGGTGGGTGAGCGCTCATACCTTGCTGCGGCCATCCAGGTGTGCGCCAGCAGCGATCGTAAGGAGAACCTGGACAAGGCGGAAGATTTCGTTCGCCTGGCCGCCTTGCGAGGAGCACGCCTGCTTGTCCTCCCGGAGTTATTCGCCTGGCGCGGGGCACGGGAGGACGAACCGGCTCAGTCGGAACCGATTCCCGGGCCGACTTCGGAGCGGATGCGGCATCTGGCAGAGACACTGCAGGTCCATCTCCTTGCGGGATCCCTCCTGGAACGTAGCGATGAGAGACGTGCGTATAATACGAGTATTCTGTTCGGGCCGGATGGATCAGAGCTGGCCCGATACCGCAAGCTTCACCTCTTCGATATTGATCTGAAGGGCCATGTCACCGTTCGCGAGTCCGACACACGGCGGCCGGGACAGGATATCGTTCTGGCGCACACGGCACTTGGCACGGTCGGCCTCGCCATTTGCTACGATCTGCGCTTCCCAGAATTATTTCGCGCCCTCACACGACGCGGGGCAGAAGTGATCGCACTGCCAGCCGCTTTCACCTTTCCGACCGGAGCTGCGCACTGGGAGATCCTGCTCCGGGCCCGTGCCATCGAAAATCTGGTCTATGTCATCGCGCCCGATCAGATCGGTGGCAGTGCAAGTGGTATTGTCGATTACGGTCACTCCCTCATCATCGACCCCTGGGGAACGGTCCTAGCCCAGGCGCCAGACACTGAAGGGATCATCCTGGCCGAGATCGATCTGGACCGGCAGGTTCGGCTGAGACGTGAACTGCCTTGCCTCGATCATATCCGGCTGCCTGTTGACTGAGTGGCCGTAGCCGTACTTCAGACGTCGGTGGCCGGAGACTCCGGAACCGGACGGCCCTTGAGCCAGGCTTTCAACATCGCGTTGACCCTCTCCGGAGCTTCTTGCTGTACCCAGTGTGAAACACCGGGGAGGTAACGCAGCGTCAGGTTTGAGACATGGGCTGCCGTGCCGAACGTCGTCTCTTTTCCCAGAGCGCTATCCTCCTCACCCCAGATCATGAGTGTCGGCGTTTCGATCATGGGAAATCCCAGGCGGCGCTGCCGTTCTGCACCTCCGCCGCGCACCAGGGCCCGGTAATAGTTCACCATTGCCGTCAGAGCCCCGGGTCGCGCGGCATTGTCTCGATAGACCTGGAGTACCTCGGGCGGGAACTTCGACTTGTCGACAGCCATTTGCAGAAATGCATCACGGACCGGGCGGTAGTCGCCGAGACTCAGGAGAAACTCCGGGACGTAGGGCAACTGGAAAAAGCCGATGTACCAGGATCGGAGCAATTGGCGGCCCCATAGGGCACGCATCATGACGGCGGGGTGCGGGACGTTCATGATGACCAGACGTTTCAACGGCCGCACCTTTCGCATCGCGAAGTACCAGGCGATCACGGCCCCCCAATCATGCGCCAGCAGGATGGTCTCGTTCGCACCCGATACATCGATCAGAGCGCCCACATCTTCCATGAGGTTTTCGATCGCGTAGGCGGATAGGCCCGTAGGCCGGTCCGTCTGTCCGTACCCACGCAGGTCAGGAGCCCAGACGCGGTAGCCAAGATCCGCGAGCACGGGCATCTGGAAGCGCCACGAGTACCAGCATTCCGGGAACCCATGCAGACAAAGCGCCAATCGATCGCCGGAGCCACAACTCGCTACGTGAAAGCGTAGTCCGTTTGCCTTTACGAACTGATGTTCAAAGTCAGATTCCATGTCTGCCTCCCTTTCCTGAGCGCATTCCCGGCCGGGACGGCGGTGGCAACCCGTGAAGATCCACGGGGGTCTCTCTATCGTCCGTCTCTCCTGAATCGAACACCCCGCACAGGAATTGG
>CAZEWD010000239.1:1625-5060 GCA_964515725.1 uncultured Binatia bacterium (SeqCode) | reverse complement strand
CCTCCCGTGGTGGAAATCCAGCTTTTTCTGCTCGATGGCACTGGCAGCTACGTGGAGTTCAGCACACGCATCGACCTTCCCTTGTTCGCGTTGCCCCAGGCAACGCCCTATCCCGGAACAGTACAGCCACCCGGCAGCTAAATGACGCAACGAATCCAAAACGAACGCGGAATGGCCCTGATCATGGCACTTCTCGTCGTCGCACTTCTGACGATTTCCGTCGTGGAGTTCTTCTACTCTGCGGAAGTGGATTCGCGTATGGCCAGAAACTCCATTCACAGCCTGCAGGCATCGCTTCTGGCACGCTCGGGGATCGCTCTCGGCGAGGCCTTGCTCCTGAAAGACCAGGATCCCATGGTGGATTCATTTCTCGAAGAGTGGTGTCCCGCCATCGGAAGGGAAGGACGTGCCTGCCAGATCGAAGATGGCGGCGGCCTCGTGGTCATTCCCGAGGGGATGCGGTTGCGTGTCGAGATCTGGGATGAGGGCGGCAAGATCAACATCAATTTCACTCGCCCCCGTGACGCAAATCAGTGGCGGGCGGTGCGTAACAACCCGAATCCCGATGCGCGGACACAGCCGTTTCAATGGTGGGTCGATGCGCTGGGCCGGCTGTTCGAGTCGCGAGGGATCGCTCCCGAAACAGCCGATGCTCTTGAGGAGTATTGGGACAAGTACTTCGAGCAACTCTTTCCTCAAGGTTCTGCCGGTGCGACGCCTGGGATGACCCCGAGTCCCGGCGCTGCAAGTCTGCAAACTCCGGGGTCCTATACACCGGCGTTGCCGCTGTTCAATTCTCTGGATGACCTTACGCGGGTGACGGGTATGCTTTCTTCCGCCGGCCTGAGGCAAATTCGTCCTTTTGTCACGGCCGGTCCGTTCCTCCGAGCGCAGGTGAACGTCAATACGGCCTCCCGGGAGGTGTTGAACGCCATCATTGGCGATGGCGAATCGGTCGAAAACCTGATCACACAGAGACAGTCGGAGCCGATCACCGCACAAACGCTCGCTTCGTATGTGAATCCGGCACAACAACAGGACCAGAGTTTCAAGAATGCCAGGCTGATGCTGACCAGCGTGAGCGACCTCTATCTCATTCGCGCGAGCGCCATCGTCAATACGAATCCGATTACGGGACTTGGTGGCATCAGCCGCTCGGCTGAAATGGTTGTGCGACGTACGAGACGCGTGCAGCCGGGCGTCGGGGGTGTTAGTAGTCCGGCAGGCGGCAACCCGGCAAATGCTATCCATTGGACTTTGACTCGATTGTATTGGCAGAAAGAAGGAGGAGCTGTTCTTTTTCGCCCAGAGATGGATTCCACCACGGGAGAATCGGTCGACAGCAGCCTCCCTATGTACTGAAATCTTGAGACGATTGGCCCATGCCGCAAACAATCCTTGCTCTTGAATTCGAACCGCACGAGCTGAAAGCCGCCGTGCTGGAGACGTCATTCCGGGACTACAAAGTCCTGGGCTTCTACCGTGAGGATATCTCACAGGCGGACGGAGAACTGAGCGAGAAACTGCGGCGGTTCATCGAGTCGAACAAGTTGCAGGCGAACACGGTTCTGTCGTCGCTCCCCGGTGAACTCGTGACACTGCGGACGTTCTTTCTGCCGTTCCGTGATCGTAAACGACTCGACCAGACCGTTCCCTTCGAGATCGAGACGCAGGTTCCCTTCGATCTCGATGATGTCGTCATCGCCTACCAGGTGCTCAGCCGTGATAAGGCGGGTAGCAATGTTCTGGCTGCGCTCGTTCAACGGAAAGATTTGGAAGAACATCTTGCCACATTGAGCGCGGCGGGCCTGGACCCGAAAGTGGTCGATTTTTCGCCCCTTGCCATGCTCAATGTGTTGGGCCTTGTCCGGGCGGATCTCCCGGAGACCTTTGCCTATGTGGGCGGCAATCTGCAGCAGACGAGTGTGGCCCTGTATCGCAACCGGCAGCTTGTCGGTCTGCGCACGCTGACACCAGCAGCAGACACTCAATCCCAGAGGGACGAGGCGCAGCCTTCCGACAACGGCCACTCTCCAGCACATGCCGAGCGGATCGAAGGATTGGTGCGGGACATCCGCTGGACCCTCCTTGCCATCAATGAGGCACCGCTCGATGACAATCTGCCCTGCCTGATCGCCGCAGAGGGCCTGGAATTGCAGGAAGCGGCGCAACGGCTCGAGCAGATGGGCCTTCAGGTGAAGCGTATCGACCAGAGCCCGATGAAGACCTTGCCGGCGAACCTGCGGGCACAGATGAGCCCCTACGTAGCACCGCTGGGCCTGGCGTTACGGGAAGCCGTTCCCAACGATGCGGTTGGCGTCAATTTCCGCCAGGGGGAGTTCGCCTATCACCGAGGCCAGCAGGAGGTGCGCCGCGCTCTTTGGGGAACGGGTATCATTGCCGCGTTCGCCCTGTTTTTCTTTGTGGCCAATACGGTGATGCAGCACCAGCAGTTGCAGGGCCGCTTGGATGCGCTCAACGCACAGATCCGCTACGTGTTCACCCAGACGATTCCCGATGCACCACGGATCGTGGATGAACGCCGCCAACTGCAGGACGAGATCGACGCCGCGGAGAAGCGCTTGAAACTGTTGCGCAGTGTGGCGCCACCGAGCGGTGCAACCGCGATCGACGCAGCCCTGGCGATAAGTTCGGCGATCCCGAACAGCATCAAGATCGAGGTTGACGAATACGTGATGGATACCGAGGACATCAAACTCAAGGCGCGAACGGATTCCCTCGAGACACCGAACGCGGTCCGGGAGGCGATCTCCAATACAAAATATTTTGCCGACGTGCAGGTGCGGGACATCAAGAGCGCTGCCGATGGCCGTGTCGATTTCCGCCTGGTCCTCTCTCTGAGTAAGACGGTTCTGGGCCAGACCGACAAATCAATGGCGGCGCGCCAATGAATTTCGATTTCTCCCAGATACTCCGGTTTTTCAACCGCCTTGCCCCACGTGAGCGGCTCCTGCTTGCCCTTGTCGTCCCGTGCACTCTGCTGATCGTACTCTACAGTTTTGCGTGGGAACCGTTGCAGGCGAATGCGGAACTTCTGAGTCGCCGGATTGCGGCGCGCGAGAAGGATCTCAAAGAGCTCCAGTCGCAACATGACCACTACCTGGAGGTGCTGCGTGAAATCGAGTCGTACGGCGAGATGTCGGAGGTCGACCCGACCTTCAACCTCCTGGGCTATCTGCAAGGAGTGGTTTCGTCGGCGGTGGCACGTGAGAAAATCACCTCCCTCAATCCGACGACACGGCCCAAGCCGGAAGCGCCCGAATTCGTCGAGGAAATCATCGAAATCAAGCTGACACAGGTGAGCCTGTCGCAGATCGTCGATCTGATGTACCGCGTCGAGAAGGGCGAACACCCACTACGGTTCAGTCGTATCGCGATCAAGAAGAGGTTCAACGATCAGTACAACTTCGACGT
>CAZEWD010000239.1:0-1615 GCA_964515725.1 uncultured Binatia bacterium (SeqCode) | reverse complement strand
TCACCAGAGCGATAAGCAGGGCGAGAAGTCGGCTTCTTTGCGCGCGCCTGCGGCGCGCTCAAAGACGTGGGGAGGCGCATGATGACTCGTTCGCAATTACGCCTGCCTGCGTTGCCCAGCTTCGGATTTTCGCTGTCGTCCGCACTGCCGAGCCGCAAGACATGGCTTTACCTTGTCTACACGATTTCGTTGTTTCTGGTGTTCCTTCTGGTGACTTTCCCGCACGAGATGGTTCTCCGGCGGCTCGTGAATCATCTGAACCGTGGACCACTCGGGTTGAGCTTCGGCACGGCCGGCATCGCACCGCTGAAAGGTTATGAACTCGGTGGGTTCAGGATCGGTGGTGATGAGGAGGGGCAGACGCCGGTCCTGGAAACGAGCAAGGTCTGGATTCGCCCACAATTCGGGGAACTGCTCCGGGGCAATCCGTATGCCATGAGCATCACCAGCGAACTTTACGGTGGAACGCTGGAGGGATCTGTCGCGTACAAGGACGGAGGAATTGCCGGTACCCTCGAATGGAAAGATCTCAATATCGGGCGCTACCGGGCGCTCACGAGCCAACTGGAGGAAGGGGAGATTGCCGGCCGCCTTTCAGGAAATGTGACCTTCGATGCACGGGGCCAGAACTTCCAGCAAGGACAGGCAAACGGAGACATCGAACTGAACGGTGCGGCTCTTACCAAGGCGAAGATCAACGGCTGGCCGATTCCGGACCTCCAACTCAAACAGACCAGAGCGAAATTCAAGGTTTCAGGAGGACGCCTCGATCTGACCGATTTGACCAGCAGCGGCGATGTCAGTTTACAGGGGTCCGGCCAGATCCTCTTGAAGGAACCCGTGGGCGAGAGTTCCCTGAATCTGCGCGCCACCATTACGGCAACCCCTCAAACACCGGATGTGTTGAAGGCCGCGATTGCTCTCATTCCTCGGCCGCAGGGAAGCAAGCCTGACGCCCCGGTGACGATCACCGGAACGCTATCTCGTCCGAGACTGCGTTGAGTTCGTGAGGACGGCTGGCGGGTGAAGGACCGGCGCTGACCGGGTTCCTTTTTTGCGGAACGAGGAAATACCAGGCCGGCAGAAAATGGTCTGGAACTGACTGACGGCTGGCGACGCACCTTCTTGCATCGCCAGCCGTCAGCCCGAAAGTCATCGCTTCTCGTATTCCGGCATTGAGAAACGAAGGAGCCGCCGGCGCAAGATGGCGACCGCCAGAGCCAGCCAGAGCAACCATCCCTGCCTGGCATCTTTTGGATTTGGCGCTACGACGGCGCAGCCTCCGGTGTGAATGACATCGATCGCCGGGGTCGGCACCGGTACGACCGCCGTGGGTGTCGCCGCAATTGCAGTGGCGCGAAACGTTGGCGTCGGGCTGGCCGGGATGCTGGTTGGTTGCTGGGTGAATGTCGCCGATGGACTGGCGGTGTGAGTATGCGCAGGGGTGGCAGTAGGCAGCGGGCTGCGCGCGCTGGTCATCGACGCTGTCGGTGTGGGTATCGATGTGGGTGTTTGAGTCGGCAAATCCGTCAGGATTGCTTGCCCCAGATCGGTCCGCAACGAAACATTTCCCGCGTCATCGAGATTGTAGGTGTTTGCCAAAAGGTTAACGATA